>CBDVBU010000161.1:0-7934 GCA_965372295.1 uncultured Phycisphaerae bacterium | reverse complement strand
TCTTTGTTCTGCCACAGAGATTACAGAGGACGCAGAGCAATAGTCAATAGTAAATCGTAAATAGTAAATGACAAGGTCGGCTGGAATTGGCGTGAACGGCCCTTCGACAAGATCGGAGCAGGCTTGACGACAGCTTAGTGAGCATAGTGTCAATGTAAAAAAGGTGGCTGTGGGGCTGTCCATAGTTCTCTAGTTCTTGTTATATCTCGATACAACGTCCATGTTGTTGAATTTGTCTACTTTTATATTTTCGTATCTTACCGGTCGCGATAATTTTCTGATTTTCCCTTCATTAAGAGCCTTCTTGATCCAGCTTTTGAGTTGTGTTTTTGACACTTTCAAGGTTTTCGACAATTCATCGATTGCGGTAGGTGATCTCAGTTGATTCATAATAATGGGCAACACGGCTTTGTAAATGGTATATTCCGGTGTTATTATGGGACTATCTTCTGTCATTGGCTCAACAGGAGGAGTCTCTGTTCTTTCAGTTTTCTTTACTTCATCGGCTTGTGGGATATGCTGCTCCTGAAAATCAAAGAGGTTCAAATTCCTTTGCGTGTTCTTTTTCATGCGCTTGGTAGCACAGTCTGCAAGCTGTTGACTCAGCTTTTCGCGAATTTTGACTTCCGGCCATTCAAGAGCTCCTAAATCCAATAAGTTTTTGTTACCAAGGGGAACATTAGCACCTGATCGTACAAAAACCGTTAGAGAATTTTCCCGTTTCAGTTCCTCTGTTACTCCAGCCCAGGTCCCACCGTTCTTATGGTCAGCACTGACAACCAATCCGTAATCAGCCATGGAATAAATCAATTTATTGCGGCTCATTGCTGTCCCGACCGTAAAGTGGGCGCTTGGGTGGTAAGGGGATATCAAAAGCAGACGCCCATCGGCTATAGCGTTTCGCGAATTACGCTCAAGGCTTTTCTTCAGGAGATTCTCAGCAAGAACACCTATGGTGATACCGCCCGCTTCAAGTGCGGCTGTCATGGCAATACGATCAACACCGCGAGCACCTCCGGAAACAACCGGTATTGTGTTGTATGCGCATAGTTCTGCTGTTTGGCAGGTAAAAGCTTCCCCCTCGGCATCCACATTCCGTGAACCGACAATGGCAACGCCACCGCCTTGCAGAAGAGAACGGTCACCGGTCCCGAAAAGAAGCGGTGGTGCTTTGTCCTTCAGTCGCTTTTTATAGCGTGCCGGATAATCCTTATCGCTCCGGCTTATGATCCAGATACCATTTCGTTGCCATTCCTCCACAACAAATCCAAGCTGAACTCCTCTCCTAAGCAGGGCCGTCAATCGTTCCTGATCAATTCCAGAGCCCATTGCTGCGAAACCTACAATTTCATTTTGAAGCAAATTTTCCGGCCGCATTTTCTCACTGATCAACCAGCGAGCTAGCGCGTTGTATTCAGCTTGTGTGAGCGGTTTCACGGAGCGCCCCTTCCCGAGTACTCCACAGAGCAGGATTATCGCTTTTGTGTCATCTGTTAAAAAGTTATTCATTTATCAATCCATCCTTGGTGAATTAAGTGCTAAAGCCAGAGGATAAACTACTGTGCAACCCACTTGCCGTAACAAGGCGGATGCAACGGTAAAGGTCCATCGTGAGTCGACCATGTCGTCAATTAAAAGGCATGGACTGTACACTTTCTGTTCAAGGTTGAGTCTAAAAACACCGTCCAAATTTTGTGCCTGCTGAAAGCTATTTTCCATAGTCTTCTGCTGACTGTTTTGCCTTGTTTTTTCAATACATGGAACGAATGGCAGATCAAGTGCTGCAGCCAGCCGTTGTGCAAAATCCGGAACCAACTCAGGATGATTGAGTGATGGGATACAGGTTATCCATTCAGGCGCAGGAGTAGGGTTCCAGTTTGTAATCATTACAACACATGCGGTCACAAGCTCATCTGCAAAACGGCTTGTTTGATATTTGCCTGTGGCAACGAGTTGTCCCCAGCCTGCATCGCGCCATAGACTTAAAGCACGACCTTCGGAGGCTTGCAAATCTACAGGGATATTTCTTTTTTCAAAGAAATAATGTTCAAACATATTCTTTAAAGGCCACTGCTTGCGAGCTTCGATTAGCTGATAACTCCTTCGAAGAAACAGTGCAGCTCGGTTTGCTAATTCGTCGTCGTATAGTTCAGGTAGCAGGAGATCAGGATTACAGTTCCTACATTTACTGCAATTCTGCGAGTCCGGATCATCCAATGCGTTTTGAAGGAATGCCATCAGGCATCCTTGGTGTTCCATGTATTCCTGCATCTGATTCTGTTCTTGTCTCCGAATCTGGGTGATTGCATCTACATGATTTTGATCGATTTTGTAATTGGCTGCAGAAGCAGTCACATGCCATTTAGAACCGACTTTAGTGATAGGAGATGGTGATTCTACAGTCAGAAACTTTATCGTTTTATCGATTTGAGATTTTCCAATGTTTAATATGCTTTGCATTGATGGCACTGATAGTCCACCATCCGAGTCATCCAGAGCCTCAAGAATAGATGTCACATGTTGTTGTGGTGGAAAGGCATTGCGGATAAAGAAGTCTGCAATATGATCATCCTCCTCACCGCAAAGCAGTATCCCATATGCTTCATCAACAGCACGTCCGGCACGGCCAACCTGTTGATAGTAATGAACAACTGATGCAGGTCTTTGAAAGTGAATCACAAATCCTAAATCGGGCTTATCAAATCCCATCCCCAAGGCAACAGTAGCGACCAGAACTTTTATTTCATTATTCAGTAGCTGTTGTTCCAGCTCCTCTCTAACTAAAGTGCCGTCCTCACGGTTTTGAATGCGTCCGTGATAAGCCTTTGCAGCAATTTCGTTGACCTGAAGCCATTCGGTGAGTCGTTCCGCATCTCGTATAGTCAGGGTATAGATTATTCCACTACCCGGAAGATTCGGAATAGTCTGCGCCAGCCAGGCCATTCTTGCTGCCGGGCTGGGCATATTTATATTTTGAAGTTTAAGGCTTTCTCTGACCAGAGAGCCTCTGACCAATTCAATGTCATCACCCAATTGCGACATAACATCATTTACAACCCTATCATTGGCCGTTGCTGTTGTTGCAAGAACTGGAACATTGGGAGGAATAGCCTGAAGCACACGAACGATGCGTCTGTAATCCGGTCTGAAATCATGTCCCCAATCCGAGATACAGTGAGCCTCATCAATCACAAAAAGCCCGATTCTTTCTGCAATAACAGAGAGGACATCCTGAATAAACGAGTCATTTGCAAGGCGTTCAGGGGAAATCAGCAATACATCTACGCTATCAGCTATCAGTTCTTCCTGTATCTGATCCCATTCATCATTGTTGGTGCTGTTTATCGTTCTGGCTGTAATGCCAATTCGGCCAGCTGCCTCAAGTTGATTGCGCATCAATGACAGGAGCGGGGAAATCAATAAGGTTGGTCCTGAACCATTCTCACGCATGAGTTTAGTCGCCAAGAAATAAACCATGCTCTTCCCCCAGCCGGTACGCTGGACGACAAGCATCCTTCTGCGAGCAAGGAGTCGTTCAATACTTTCCCATTGGCCGTCCCGAAAGGTCGCTTGAGGATTGTTAAGGGCTGTTTGCAAGTAATTTAAAGCAACTGTTCTCATGATTTCTCTACCTCAAGTAAAGCAAACTAGAACAAACTAGGGACAGCCACACATTGAATCACGGTTTTCTTCCGTTTCTTGACTCTTCTATTTTTCCTTGGTCTGCCGACAGGCAGCGGGCGGACTCGGCGGCCCAGCAGCCTTTCAAGCTTGCTCATGAAATGGTCACTGCCTACCCACCAACTTGTCCTTATCGGCTCTCACACATCAAATTCCGTCGCTTGTGGTGGCATTATAGAGTATGGGGCGGGAAATGTCAAACATGAAAAAGCTTCCGGCACTCAGTTTTCTGCTAAATGGCTTTATTTCAATGAGTTGTGAGGAATTCATCGGCCTCTTTTTCGGACGGGCGGAGTTAATAGCAAATCCTCGATCACCGCGGCCAGTTCTATTTGCGGCATTTTATAAACCAGATAAGCATGGTCCTGGATGGGGCCTGAGACCCACTTATTGCTCCCATCTTTCTGGCTTACACATTTGCCCTCCGAGACGGCCGTGAAATAATCGGACAGACCTCGCACGGCATAAAGCACCGCAATCAGATCCCAGCTCGATCTCTCAGTGACTTTGTGCCCCTCAAAGAAATTTCGATAAAACGCCGGCACCGGATTATCCTTCGGCCCCTGGGCCACTAACCGAGCGCCGGTCATTACATCTTTACCCAAGCCGGTGAACATGATCTTACCGGGCCAGTCGCTTATCACTTTGTGGGCAGCCGCTCCGTCCATCTGAAAATTATATTCACCTTCTTTTTTGGGTGAATTAGGCCAAGTACCGCCCATAGCTACCAACTCTTTAACCTTAGCCTTAACCAGTTCTCTTCCGGTAAGTGGGCTGTACCGATCCGGTTCGCTGTTGAGCAGGTCGGCCATGTTCGTAAGCCACCCCACGACCACGATAGTCACACTTTGGTCGGGCTGGCCCGCCAGAATCTTGCGATATAGGACAACGGCATCCGGAGCGTCATTACTGGTAGTTAAATCATGGGGGTAGTCGCCGACAGTGTCATGGTACCATTCTTCGGGATTGGGACCAGTCTTCGAAGAGCCAATGGGCATATCCTCCCGGCCATAATAGGTATTGATTACATCGATGGCCGGTGCACACCAGCGATTTTGATTAGCGCTCATAGCCGCTAGTATTTTAGCCTCGCCCCGATCGGCCAGGATATGAAGTATTGCTAAGGCCCCTGCGTCATCCACATCCGTACCAATATCCGTGTCAAAGATAATTGGAACCGCTTGCCTGGAATCCAGAGGTCCGCCACTCCTGCAGCCGGCAAGCAATATCCCAACTAAACCGACTACAACCACTCTTGAAATTAACCACAAATACCTGGGCCGAATAATCATAATACGATCTCCTGATTTCACATAACAAGAGTGCAGCGATCACTCTTAAAAATATTAATTACATTTTGTAAAGCAATATATGCCGGCTTGGTTGAGAATACAAGTAGAACCACACCAGTCAGACTTTCTTCGTTTCCAGGTCCCTTCAAGAACAACGCGAATCGGGTCCAAGGGAATGTCTTTACAATTAAGCTCGATAGTTTTATTGGTCACGCGGATATCGAAACGGACATTGTGATACAGGATATTATTGACGGCAATTTCGGGGCAGTCTTTGGGCAGTCGAGGATTGATGACCAGAGAGCCGTCGGGTCGGGCACTAAGGCCGAGGAATCCGTAGGGGATGATCGAGGGCAGAAGGGAGCTTTCGTAAAACTCGTAATCGATGCCGAGCCCGCCGCAGGTGCCGCCGCCCTGTAGGGTCGTGCCTCGTTTGCCACCCTTGTAATACTTACGATAGCCGCCTTCAGTATGGACCTCCTTTTCCCAGGCGAGAATTTCCATAAGCCGCTCCCAGGCATCATCCGGTCCGAGTATTTTCAGCCGAGCCCAGAGATCATAGAAGGTAAAGCCAAGGACCGCGCCGCCATCCTGGATCTGGTAGCCCCAGGGAAGGGATTCGGGAGCCCACCAGCCCTGCCCGTACCATTCAATATTACGGCGGGTGGTTGCCCGCGGGCCGAAGCGCCAGCGGTAGATATCGGCTCCAGTGGAAGTATCACCCTTGACGATGTGTTTGCCGGTAACCCAATCCATGATTTGCCAACCGTGTTCCTGGGTGGCCAAGTTATACCAGATGGCATCGAGGTTGAGGAAGGTGTAGCCGTAATCGTGCTTGTTGTCATTTTTATCGATGCAGGCAATAAAGCGACCGTTTTGTTTATTCCAGAAAAGACGATTTGCAGTTCCTTTCACCTGGCGGGCGTGTCGGCGCAACTGCTGCGGATCCAATTTCGCAGCTCCGAGGGGAATGTTCCAACCGGGATTTTGCTGAATTGCTTCTTCCATCTCGGCCATCGCAAGAGTGGCAGCGTAATACTGGTTGGTGGCATACAGATCATCCCACCCGAAAGGTAAGATATCCCAATAGTTGTTGCCTATACCATGACCGGAGTTAAAAGTTAGTTTTCCGCTATCATCTTTGTGCCAACTGGGTAAGCCGTCCTGGCCGGGCCAGGGATTGCGGATGTGATTATATTTCAGACCACCCATTACGGTCTGGTGATAACGCAGGGCCAGACGCATCCGATTAATCTGACGGCGTAAGAAATCCAAATCGCCCGTCCAGTTAAAATAACGACAGGAAGCCAGGATAAAAATCGGATTGTTGATTGTGTGACGGGTATCATAAACCGTGAAGAAAGAATCGATTTCGAATGTAACCTCGGATTCTCCCGGCGCAAGGGAGATACGAATCCGTTTGATTTTACCCTGCCATTGAGGATGACGGTACATGGTCATAATGGAATGGTAATATTCGCGGGACAGTGGCGTTTTGTCGGGATAGAAATATACGCGGCGGTCGGAACTGTAATCCGTATCGGTCTCGCGCAACCATTCAACATAGAGGGCCGTGTGATTGAGAGAGGCGCCGGAGCGCTTCCAGCGAAGTTGCAGATACGGCGAATCGAAAGCGTTGAGACTATAGCCTTTGGGAGTCGTTATAGCGGGCGAAGGTCCGGTAGCTTCCAGATGCCAACTATTATTTTTGATACCCAGGGATTTGACATTGTACAACTCCCAGGCCGAAGCAGCGGTTTCGCCGGTATATTCTTTCCTATTCCAGGTACGGAGATGCCCGCCAATCCAGCCTCGAACGCTTTTCAGCGGTTGAAAGTGCCAGCCGACGGTTTTGCCTTTCACTCGGGCAATATCCTTGTGGGATTGACCCCAGGAAGGGAAAGGCCAACCCAGGTCGTGGGCATAGGAGAAATGCTGGTGACTTGAAACATAACCTTCATTATCTATATACATCTCTAGCAGGACACGACGATGGACGTCTTGAATCTTTTCCTTCGAGCCACGGGGATAGGCGTTGCCGAGCCAGATGTCGGCGGTCAGAAGATACTCCTTGTTGAACAGGACCATGCTGTTGCCAAGTCGATGATGAAAGTGATACCAGAGAAAGTGGCTGAGCAATTGGGCTTGCTCAGGGTGATCGACAAAAGTAAAGCGGGGGAAATCATCCGGGACATTTCCAGCGAGTTGAGAGACAATATCGGTATTCGTAGTCGATGACTTGTTTCTGCTCACAGCTTGAGTTAGGGGAACCACCGAAAAAAGAAGAACCACACAACACAAAAGAGGTAATTCATAATTGCTATTTCTCATAATGACGCTGCCACGATTGTAGTCGTAGGTTCGTTTGGCTACTCCATTGATTCATAGGGTATGGGGCGGGAATTGTCAAGTGAATACTAATGCCGTCGCTCTTAATTAATCTAAATGGCTGTAATTCAATGAGTTACAGGGAATTCTTCGGTCCCTTTTCGGACGGAATGCTTGCAACGGGGCGGGGATTGGGTATAATATGTTCAGAACCTTAGTCCGAAAGCAGAAGACGGAAAACAGAATTTTGACGTCGGTCCTCCGATCTCCGTCCTTTGACCTATAAGGAACAACACAAATGAATATTGAATATCGAACAAGGAATATCGAATATCGAAGTTTGTCATTGGCTATTCGTCATTCGTTATTCGTTATTCTCTTTTGCCTTGCGGCTGCCTGGGGCCAGTCGAATACGAGAGAACCGCGTATCGGCTACCTTTACCCATGCGGCGGGCAGCAGGGCACCGTCATCCAGATTTCGGCCGGCGGTCAGTACCTCGCCGGGGCAACCGATGTGTACATTTCCGGCCAGGGCGTGCACGGCTCGGTCGTTAAATATATCAGGCCCCTTAGAAACCTGCAGAAGGAACAGCGGCAGTTAGTGCAAAGGCGTCTGAAAGAAGTGCGAGATAA
>CBDVBU010000160.1:0-7937 GCA_965372295.1 uncultured Phycisphaerae bacterium | reverse complement strand
TAATTTCAATGAGTGCGATAAGAATGAATTTCTCCACCTTCTCTTGCCTTGTCTTATTACTATTATCAAGTCAGGCGACTCTGAATAGCCAACCGCATGCGTATAGCAGCCCTGGAATAAAAAAGCCTCTAATGGAAATTGTCCCATTTTTTAGACCACCTCCTGAACTCGCCGACGATTTTGGGAAATACCGATCTGTTTTGAAATTCTACGATGGGACTCCTGTGAAAACACGTTCGGACTGGAAGAGACGTAGAGAGGAGATACGGAATACATGGCGCGGGCTCATGGGGGATTGGCCACCACTTATAAAGAAACCCAAAATCGAATACCTGGCTCAAGAGCGCCGCGAGAACTTCACCCAGCACCAAGTACGTGTCGAGATAGCACCGGAGCAGCAGACAGTAAATGGCTATCTACTCATTCCCGATGGAAAGATGCTATCCCCTGCAGTGCTCGTCGTGTACTATGATGCCGGGACTGGAATAGGCTTGGGCAAGGAGTTGCGAGATTTCGGGTATCAGTTGGCCAAACGGGGATTCGTCGCCCTGTCGGTCGGAACGCCGGAGTTTTGCAGTTTGCAACCTCCGTACAAACCGCTATACGGGTCCGGACGAGGAGAAGCTCCACTTCAACCGCTTTCTGCGCTGGCTTATGTAGCAGCTAACTGCCATACTGCACTGGCGAACCTGCCTGAGGTTGATCCGAACTATATCGGCATCATCGGCCACTCTTACGGGGGCAAATGGGCCATGTTTGCCTCCTGCCTCTACGAGAAATTCACCTGTGCCGTGTGGTCTGATCCGGGTATCGTATTCGATGAAAGCCGAGCCAATATCAACTACTGGGAGCCTTGGTATCTCGGCTATGAGCCAAGCCGGCAACGCCAGAGAGGCATTCCCAGCACTGCAAATCCTCGAACAGGGGCCTACAAAGAACTCATTCGCAGAGGCTATAACTTGCATGAATTGCATGCTCTTATGGCACCGAGACCGTTTCTAATCTCAGGCGGCGCTGAAGATCCGCCTAAACGCTGGAAGGCCCTCAGTCATTCGGTCGCGGTCAATACGCTTCTGGGATATACCAACCGCGTAGCTATGACCAATCGGAAAAGCCACAGCCCAACACCTGAGTCGAACGAGCAGGTTTATGCCTTTTTCGAATATTTTCTAAAACCGGTGCAATAGCCCAAGCCTCTGAGACAAGCGAAAACCAAGAGTCTTACATTCACACGTCGGGCAGGAGTTCATCTGTATGACACCCATATCGGCCACAGATCAGTAGTCCTCACCATTAAGGCTCCTGACAACAGACCTTTGCCATTCTTCAAGCTTATCCTTCATCACGCCTGAACGTTTGACGTTTTGTGCGGACAAGTCGTTTTTCTCTTCCGGATCCTTTATAAGATTGTACAGTTCGAGTTTCAGGCCCTTTTTCGTTTCAATTCGGTGGAGTTTCCAGGGCCAATCAAGCCAGGCCGCATGACCGGGGAAGCTGTCCTCGGAATACTTCTTGTCGATTTTGCCGGCGTCTAAACGCAAACGGGATGGATCATCAACTTCCTTGCCGGATTTCTGCAATTCCAATAGTTCACTCATCAGCTTTTTGCTTGGAGTGCCGATGCCCCCGGTGGGATGATCCCAGAAGCCCATT
The DNA here is from genome assembly GCA_965372295.1 of uncultured Phycisphaerae bacterium. GTDB lineage: Bacteria > Planctomycetota > Phycisphaerae > Sedimentisphaerales > Anaerobacaceae > JAFGPJ01. The sequence goes on along the minus strand of CBDVBU010000160.1, from coordinate 6,284 downwards.
GGCTGAGGGCGAGTTTTCATCTTGCCATCGATCAGCGGCACCAAACTTACTCCGTCCAACGGTGGTTGGTTCTCTATCTTAGCTCCCGCTATCTCCAGGACAGTAGGGTAAATATCGGATGTGTTGCACGGAACAGCAGTGACCCGCGGACTTGGAATGCAGGCAGGCCATTCGAGTATGGCCGGAACACGAAGCCCGCCTTCATAGACCTTCCCCTTGTTCGCGCGACCGCCGGTCGAGCCGACCCTGGGAAGACCCCCGTTGTCACTACAATACCAAAGAATTGTGTTCTCATGGATGTCCAGTTTTCGCAACACCCGTCGGAGTTTGCCAAAGGCACGGTCCATACCTGTTATTTCACCGTAGAAGTGTTGGAGCTTCTCGACTTGGTCCCCATATAGAGCGCGTTCGCGTTCGATGGCTTCGTGCGGAGCGTGAGGAGAGCCGAACCAGACAACGGCAAGGAACGGCTTGGGCGAGCCGGCGTGTTTGCGAATGAATTCAATTGCCGCATCAACGGTGACCATCGAGCTTTCGCCCTTGGCCTGAACGGCAACACCCTCACGGCTAAGTATGGGATCATTATCGAAGAAATTAGGGGTGGAAAACCACTCGTCAAAGCCGCTGGCGCCGGGATTGACGGGACTGCCTTTACAGACAGAGCCGAGATGCCATTTACCGAAGTGACCTGTAATGTAGCCCGCAGTCTTAAGGGCTTCTGCAATCGTTATTTCCTGTGGCCTGAGCGTATGCCCCCATTTGAAACAACCGAAGCGATTCGGATGTCGGCCGGTCATGACACTGCCGCGTGTGGGTGAGCAGACCGGCGCCGCAGCATAGAAACGGTCAAAACGCAATGCCAAGGCCGCCATTGCATCGAAATTAGGGGTTTCAAGAACAGGATGGCCATTGTAGGCCATATCACCCCAACCCTGATCGTCGGCCATACAAAGAACAACGTTCGGCTTCTTGCCTGAAGAGCCGCCTAAAACAGGCAGGCTTCTGGTTGTGGTAAGGCATAATCCAGCACAACCCAGTTTCAAAAATTCGCGACGATTTATTTTCATCAGATTTCTCCTTATTAACGTGACATAATCCATTTGTCCCTTCAGATTCGTTACAGAATCCTAATGTTGGCCTGTTGAGAGCAAACTTAGGATTACCATATATTACAGTACCGCGTCCTTCCAGGCAAGTATGGCAAGCCTATTTTGAGCCATTTGCGTTGTTTGTAATGACCGTGCATAGTACGAAGACCGAACACTGTGAGGGCGATGGAGATCGTGTATGTCCGATTTTCTCTGAGCTATTACCGTATCTGTGGGATGCTTTTGAAGAGGCCAAAGAAGGGGAAAATTTCGTTATTACACACTATCGACAGGCAAACATTAATCTACGCACACAATTTCCAAATCTGGATTTTACGACGTAAAACAAGGCCCTGCAAGACTTTGCAAGGCCCCAGTGGGCCCGGTAGGATTCGAACCTACGACCAATGGATTATGAGTCCACTGCTCTGCCGCTGAGCTACGGGCCCGGCAATATTTTCTCTCTGCGATTAGCTTCCAAAATCGCCTTGCCCGGCAACCTGAGAAAGCTTCTCTTCAGCGGCACAATTTACAGCATTCCCTCCGGCTTGTCCATTAAAAATCTATAGAAGTCCGTAGTTTTCCATTCATAAAAGTCAGACAGGACGCCGGGTTGTTACTTCCTGCCCGTTAGGGTACGATCCTGCTCGGCGTTCTAAACGGGGCCTATGCCGAATAGTCAGGGATAGATCCCAAACTACTGTAAATCCTTATGGTATTTTCTTAGAGCGTGTGTGAGAATTGTATGATGTCATTCTGAACGTAGCGCAGCGAAGTGAAGAATCTCATTTGCTCGTCCTAATACCAGATGCTTCGCTTTGCTCAGCATGACAAGAGTGAGAATTAAAAAAGTTCTCACACATGCTCTTAAAAAGCGGTTCTTCTTATTCAGCAGTCTCTCTCGGCCGGTACAGCCGAATGTCATCGAAGTACATCTTACCTGGGCCGCCGGGAGTCGTCACGTTGCCTTGGGTACCTAGGCCAATCGCGATCCTGTCAACATCGGCCAGGTTGACGCCCTGATCGGCAAAGACTTGCAGTGGGATGATCCATTCCGTCCAGGTGTCAATCTGTGCCGCGGCCGGATCGTCATGGACCACCACGGCAGGCGCTCCGGCGGCATTCGAGACCGCCACATAAAGCGGCTCAGCATTATTGCTGGCGATGCCGATGTCCTGGTTCGCCCACAACAGACCAACCGAACCGGTAGTCGTGACGTTTGTGAAGATGGCCTCGCACGTGGCTTCTGCATTGTGAGCGGTTACTGCCAAACCTATATGAACGTTTGCACCCATTTGGATGGATTCCGACACACCCAGCATCTGCCAGGTAGAGCCGTCGGCCGAACTGTACGCCGTGAAATTGCCGGCCAGGTCACGCTCTATCTTCACCCAGTACGGAGCGGCTTCGTCACCTGTCGTCGAGTTCGCACTTGTGCTTGCATCGCCCGTGCCGGGCCGGCGCTGGAAGGAAACACCCTGAGCAGGTGTCACTACCATTGTTGCGTGCACGGAGCCAGGATCGAGGGTTTCGCGAATCATTACGCCAGCCTTGGCCCATTCGTTCGTGTTTTCGACGCTCTCGACTCTTGCGACAATCGAGCCGGGACCGGTGAGCGTTTTGTAAGCGTAGTGGAACTCATCGGACTGATTCCAGATATCTACGCCGGAGCCGGTCATCGTGTAGGTGCCGGCGGGACCTTCCGTGAAGCTGCCAACGGACGCCGGATTGCCTCTGAACCACAGTGACAATTCCGTAACGCCTTCTTCGGTCCAGTCGCGCGCTTCGGTTAACTTTTTCTCCGCCTCCGAGTAATACGCATAGCCAGGCTTATTGTTGTTATACCAGTACGGCATGGATTGACTGCCGCCATAAACGATGCTTTGCTCGGTATAAGTGGTAGTCGTATCGTCGCCTATAGCAGCACCAGTACCGTTGCCGGTAAAGAAAGGATCGATACCCGGCACACCATATCCAAGCCCATCATGCCAGGAGTACCATATCTGGTTGTCGCCGGCATCGTAGCTTTCAAAATCGTCTATGATCAAAAAGTCGGCAGTCGTAAAGCTCCAGACATTACCTACCCACGGACTGGCGGGATTGACGCTGTTAACTTCATCAATTCGCCAGTAATACGTACTCTCCCAGGCAAGCTTTCCAGGATCAAAGTTCTCGTCACTAATTGCCTTGGTGCCTTTGTACTCGGGCGAGTCTTTGGTAGCGTTTCCAACGGCCTCTTTGTCAGTACCGAAATATATTTCGTGCGATGCGGCCTGCAGACCCGGCTTCCATTCGAGAACGGGCGTCTGCGTTACGTCGGCAGCACCATTTGTCGGCTTGGCGCCATAAGCATTCAACGGCTCGTACGGCGATAAATTACTTCCGGGGATGATTGTGAGTGTCGGGACGCCTGGCCCTTGCCAAGCCACCTGGCACTGGTCACCGCCGGAGCCTTCTTTCCACAGTGCCATGATATAGTATTTGTTGCCGGCCACAAGCGAGATGGGATCGGACTGCTCTTCACCGGTTCCCCATGTGTTTGGGGGCGCCCAGTCGCTCTCAATGGCAATAAGCTTTACATTGGTCGAATCATCATCGGTACTGAGCCATAATTCGCCTTGGTTGTCGGCGCAGAGCCAGAAGATGTAGTCACCTGTACCCGGCGCGTAAAGCCAGCCGTGAATTCGGCCGCCGTAATCGTCAAGATCCAGATTCGAGGAAAATGATGTCAACCTCTCGGTCACATCAGGATTATTCGGATACTTCGAGGAGTTAGTGAGGGAGGGCACATCAAGCCCGGGGATATTATCCCATCGCTCCATCACGATCTCGCCCAAACCCGGTATAGTAGTCGTAAAGCTCAGGACGTCGCCTTTATATAAATTATCGCCGTCAAACTCATCGACCCGCCAGTAGTAGGTCTTGTTCAATTCAAGAGGGCCCGGGTTGTATCCTACCAGCGCCTGCGAGTTACCACCGGTTGCGTCGTTGACTGTGTCAAAATCGTCGCCGAAGTACACTGTGTGAAATATTGAACCGAAACCCGCTGTCCAGTTTAGCGTCACATTAGGATCGACAAACATGACTCCATCCTCTGGATTGACATCATAGGCCTTCTTCGAGGGAATCCAGAAACTCCAGACAGGCCCTTTCCATGGACTATTCGGGTCGGCATCGTTTACCTCGTCGATTCGCCAGTAGTAAGTTGTGCCCGGAGCTAGGCCGTCCGGATAGGCAAATCCCGGAAAGCCGGCCACAAAATACGCGTCGGTCTGATTACCTCGGAACGTATCGCCGGTGCTATTGTACACATCGTTGAAATTATCACCCATATACACATTGTGCGAGACCGCAAAATCTCCCGGCCGCCAGGAAAGCGTCGCCCATGTTTCAGCATGCATGGCGCCGTCGGCCGGATCAGGACTCATGGCATAGGGGTATCCTCCGGCGCCCTGCATCAGAAGCTGAATCTCATCCTGCGTTAGCGCACGGCCAAATACAAAGACATCATCAATCTCTCCCAGAAGCGGGTTCCTGGTCTCATTGAAGACATAGTCACCAATATTGAATGTGAATTCGGAACTGCCACTCGACACAGCACCATGATCGCTTGCCTCCTCTTGTCCGTCGATGTAGATTACGACTCCCGTTGCATCGCCTGTTAAAGCCAAGTGGTGCCAGGAAGGATATGGAAAGGCATAGTCTGCGCCAACAAACTGCCACCCATTGCCGGACATCCAAGTCCCGACCTGACCACCGTTCTCCGATGTAAAACCAAACTCTATCAAGTTATTTTGGCCAAAAAGGCTGGCATAAGAACCGATATTGCTCGCGCTGACCCAGCCGGCCAATGTGAATCCATCTAAGTCATTGAGAAAACTCTGGCCTGTACCCACATACGCATTGCTCCCATTGAAATGCAAAGCGCCTCCATAAATGCCATCGGTCCAACTCACGCCACCATAAAGTGTGCCGTCATAGCCATTGACGGAAAGATCGGCGGTAGTCGTGCCTGATCCCTCATTAAACGCCCAATAGCCGACAAGATCGGGATCGCTTAGACTAATTGCACTGGCGGCGCCCGTTAGGAAAAAGCCGGACATTAAAACAAGTGGAATGAAATAAATAGATTGCCTGCTCATAACAATCCTCCTAAAAAAATTAAGATGAACGATAATGGTTCGAACCTTTGCTACACCCTTTGATACAATCACCTCGGACAATTTTTACTTGATGCCACCTCCCTGCGGAAAACCGAAAATCCATATAGTTCACTCCCTTTTTTATATCAGATTAGCCGCCTGCTCGTCAAGCAAAATCCTGTTTCGAGTACGAAATCCATTTTTATCAGCGCTGCCTTGAATTGGCCCGAAAGCCTGAGTTGCTCGTGCTATTCCTGCTGTTATTAAGCCGGGGCGAGCAGAAGTATTCCTTGCTAACGAGCATGGTTTCTGATAGATTCCCAGGCAAGTTAAGCACCCTGATAGGAGTATCAAATGACTATGACCAGCAAACATGTAAAATCGACGCAGCGAAAAACCGGGGAAGGCCCGATTCGATACGATCCTGAAACGGGTACTTATTCCGTGCCTGATTCGGAGCAGCGACGGCTGCAAGGTAAATATCCATACGACGACATCCAGGCTGCAATAATCCAGGCCGGCAAGCACACAAAACGCTATTCCGAGAATGCCCGTCAGACTATACAAGCCGATCCGGGCCGTGCTCTCGAATTCGACCTGGAATGCTGGCTGTTCAGGCCGGAGCCGGAACAGCAGGCCCGAACACTATCCGAGCTGGCTCAGCAGATAAGACTCTGCCCCACATTTGTCCGCGAAGCCCTTACCGGCGAGATCGATGCGGAGCTGGCCGGCCGCGATCTGGCTAAATTCTATCCGAGCTACTACGAACTCGGCAGCACGGGTTTCGAGCCGACAAATAACGCCGCCGTCGATTTGGTATGCCTGCTGGAATCGTCCGGCGGGGAAAAGCGGCTGCCGAGATTGCAGGAGATTGACGTCAAGATTCTTAAACATTTGAACACGGCGGAGTTCGCAAAGAGACTAAGTGATTTGGAAACGGAACTCAAGATGTCACGTGAAACCGTCGGCAACAGATTGAAAGTTCTGCGGGCGCTCGGTTTGACCCATCAGCCGCAGGGTCAAAAGGGCGGCGATGCAATCTCCACACCGGGCA
>CBDVBU010000159.1:0-7983 GCA_965372295.1 uncultured Phycisphaerae bacterium | reverse complement strand
GTCGTCTGCTGCACGAGCGGCCTACAAGCGGCCGGCGACAGATTTGTGCCCCTGTTCGCCGGCGACAGCCTGGATGGCTGGAAGGTCAGCGACTGGTCCGATTTGCGCACGCCGCAGAAGGTTCAGGGGACACCGTGGAAAATCGAAGACGGCGTGCTCTACGGCCTGAACAAGCGAACCTGGATTATCTCGCCGAAAGAATACGGCGACTTCGTCCTGAAACTCGAGACTAAAATCACCCGGGGCAGCAACGGCGGCATCGGGCTGCGATTTCCACCCGAAGGCGACCCTGCTTACAAAGGGATGGAGATTCAGGTGGTCGATGACGAGGTCTATTACCGCGGCAGCTCCCAGCCCCAACAGCGAACCGGCTCGATCTACGACGAAATCGCTCCGAGCAAAGATGTCGTCCGTCCGCCGGATCAGTGGAATTCGTGGGAGATTACCGCGCGCGGCAGCCGGGTGACGATTGTCATTAACGGCGAGAAAATAATCGACGCCGACTTGTCACGCGAGACCGAAGCCCGGCAGAAAAAAGGCTCCGCACTGGCCGAACGACCGCTCAAAGGGCATATCGGTTTTCAAAACCTTAACGGTTCGATCACGCTGCGAAACATCGAAATCAAAACGCTCGACGGAGAGGAGGAAGAATTCGTGCCGCTATTTAACGGCAGGAACCTCGACGGATGGGTAAACGTCAACTGCGCGCCGGAGACGTGGCAGGTCAAAGACGGGATGATTATCTGCTCGGGGATTCCGACGGGTGTGATGCGGACCGAGCGGATGTACGAGAACTATGTGCTAGAACTGGAATGGCGGCACATGAAGCCCAAAGGCAACGCAGGGCTGTTCGTGCATTCGTATCCGGTGACGGCGCCGGGTCAGCCCTTCACGCGGTCGATTGAGATTCAGATTCTGGACGGACGCAATACGGCCAACTACACAAGTCACGGGGACATATTCGGGATTCACGGCGCGACGATGAAGCCGGACAAGCCCCATCCGGGCGGTTGGATGCGTTCTCTACCGACCGAACGTCGATGCAATCCTGCCGGGCAGTGGAATCATTATCGCGCTGAGTGCCTGGACGGAACGATTTCACTGGCGGTCAACGGCAAGGTTGTGACAAAGGCGCATGAGGCGAACCCTCGCAAGGGGTATATTTGTCTGGAATCCGAAGGCGGGTTGGTGCATTTTCGCAACATTAGAATCAAGGAGTTGCCCGGCTCGAATCCGCGTCTTCAGATGGTTGCGAAGGAGGCCGAGGGCTTTCGGTCGCTGTACAACGGACTCGACCTTCGCGGGTGGAAAAATGTGCCGGGCCATGAGGGTCACTGGCGAGCGAAGAACTGGGTGCTGGATTATGACGGCAGAAGTGAGGCGAAAGACAAGCACCTGTGGACGGAGGAAGAGTTCGGGGACTTTGTGCTGATTGTGGACTGGCGCCAGCCTCGCAAGCCGCAACTCGTACAGGCGCCCGTGATATTGCCGGACGGCAGCGAGGCGAAAGACACCGACGGCAAGGCCAGGACAGTCGAGGTCAGCGATGCCGGCGACAGCGGAATTTACCTGCGGGGCACGGCAAAGGGCCAGATAAATATCTGGAACTGGCCTATAGGCTCGGGTGAGATATGGGGATATCGCAAGGACCAGACGATGCCGGCCCAGGTGCGACGCGGCGCGACGCCTTTAGTCAATGCCGACAATCCGCAGGGGCGATGGAACCGGTTTGTTATTACGGCAGTCGGCGATACGGTGACGGTGGTGCTCAACGGCAAAACGGTAATCGACAAGGCCAGGCTGCCGGGAATTCCGACAAAGGGACCGATCGCTCTGCAGCATCACGGGGATCCCATACAGTTTGCAAATATCTATATAAAGGAACTTAACTGACACGCACAGGCAAAGTTTTTGCTATCACAATCAAGCAGGAGTTTTATATGGCTTTTCCGAGAAAATTCAAGTATCTCTTAGAAATCGAACTAAGCGATGTCGAAGTCCCGGATTATGTCTGGCTCACATATGCTGTGTGCGCGTGTGAAAAGGATTCATGCGGTTGGGGAGGATGGATGATTGAATCGGCGTTCAAAAAAACTGAAGAAAAGTATCCAAACCCTACGGGAGATAAAGTTCTTCCTGCAATGATGGATCAGATGTGCCCTGAATGTGGAAAGACGACTTTTCGTACCGGCGCATCAATCAGGATGATACTCTCCGAAGACCAGAAACAGCCCAGTTTTGACTACGAAAGCCTTCCGATGGAATACGAAGACTGATGGAAATTGGGCAGGAAGGAGTGTGCATATATGGCACATAAGAAGGTAAGTTCACGGCGTGATTTTCTTAAGCAAACCGGTTGTGCCCTCGCCGGCGCTGTCGCTCTTCCTCAGGGCGCGATAGCGGTCAGCGCCGCGCCTAAGAAGATTCGTATCGGCGTAGTCGGAGGCGGGTTCGGCACATCTTTTCAATGGCATGAGCATCCGGACTGCGAGGTGCGGGCAGTCAGTGATCTTCGCGAGGACCGGCGCAAGCGACTCATGCAAGTCTATAGCTGCTCCAAAGCCTATAACTCGCTCGAAGAGCTTGTGCTCGCCAAAGACATTGACGCTGTCGCTGTTTTTACCGACGGCCCGCTTCATGTCCAACACACCGTCGAGGCGATGAAAAACGGCAAGCACGTGATATCCGCCGTCCCCGCAGCCTGGGCAACGATCGAGCAGGCCAAACTGCTGCTGGAGACCGTGAAAAAGTACGGCCTGACATACATGATGGCCGAGACCGGCTATTATCAGCAGTCCACAATCTCGGCCCGCAAATTTTACAAGCAGGGCAAGTTCGGCTCGCTCTATTACTGCGAGGCCGAGTACCAGCACCCCGGGCTGGAAGTGCTCTATTTCCGGAACGGCAAGCGAACCTGGCGATACGGCGTGGCTCCGATGCACTATCCAACCCACTGCACCAGCCAGCTTGTCGGCGTCACCGGCGAACGCCTGACCGAAGCGGTCTGTCACGGCTGGGGCGACGACAGCCAGGTCCTTAAGGACAACGCGTACGACAATCCGTTCTGGAACGAATCGACGATGTTCAGAACCAGCCGCGGCAACGCATTCCGCGTCAATATCTGGTGGAAAGGCGCCCATCGCGGCTGCGAGCGGGCGCAGTGGATAGGCGATAAAATGAGCTTTTACGCGCCGCATCCCAACGGCCTCGGCCCGGTGATTGTCCGCTCGGCAGAGCAAATAGAGAAGGATGATGCCGGGTTCGAGCGGAAGGCCCCGAAGTTCGAACGCTACGAACAGCCCGAATGGTGGAAGACGGATATGCTGCCCGAACCGCTTCGTCATAACAGCGGGCACGAAGGCTCGCATACGTTCCTGACGCACGAATTCGTCGATGCCATTATCCACGACCGCCGGCCGGCAGTGGACGTGTACGAATCTCTTGCGTATACTGTCCCCGGCATCGTAGCGCATCAGTCGGCGCTGAAAAAAGGAGAACTGATGAAGATTCCTCAATATGATTTAGCCTAATCCTTTGAAAAGAGGAATCAAAGAAATGCAACCATTATTTAATTCGGAGATGTCACTATGAAGCGCAATATTCTGCTAATAGCCTTGTTGGCCATGTTTCTGATCCCCTCGCTCGATGTTCAGGCCCAGCAAAAAGTCTTTCGCATCGGCATGATAGGTCTGGACACGTCCCATGTGACGGCCTTTACAAAGTTCATCAACGACCCGGCAAAGAATTATGGCTGCAAAGTCGTCGCCGGATATCCGGGCGGCTCGCCGGACATACCCTCCTCGGCCAATCGCGTTGACAAATTCACCGAAGAGCTTCGTGATAAGTACGGCGTGGAAATCGTCGATTCGATTGAAGAGCTTTGCCGGAAAGTCGACGGCGTGCTGCTGGAAAGCGTTGACGGCAGGCCTCACCTCAAGCAGGCCAGGCCCGTAATTGCGGCAAAGAAACCTCTCTTTATCGACAAACCCATGGCGGGAAATCTGGCGGATGTGCTTGAGATATTCCGGCTCGCCAAGGAAAACAACGTCCCTTGCTGGTCCAGCTCATCTCTGCGTTATTTTCCCGCTATTGTCGAGATGAAGCAAAAGGACGAAATCGGCGAGGTGATCGGGTGCGATGTGTACAGCCCGTGCAGTATCGAAGAGCATCACCCCGATCTGTATTGGTACGGCGTGCACGGCGTCGAGATGCTATTTGCCGTCATGGGGACCGGCTGCCAAAACGTCCGGCGAGTACATACCCCAAGCTCCGAGTTCGTCGTGGGTACCTGGCAAGACGGGCGAATCGGCACGTACCGAGGCTTGAAAACGGGCAAGAGCGGCTATGACGTCACAATCTTCGGCAGCAAGAGCATTATCGAAGGCGGCAAATACGGCGGCTACGGACCTTTGGTTGACGAAATTATCAAATTCTTCAAAACCGGAAAAGTCCCCGTGCCGCAGGAAGAGACGATTGAGATTTTCGCCTTTATGTCCGCCGCCGACGAATCTAAGGCAAAAGGCGGGAACGCCGTCTCGATAGCAAAGACTATCGAAAAGGCCAGGAAACGCTAATGAGCGCGACGGGTGACGCTGCCAATTAGTTGATTAGCGAATTAGAGATTAGTGAATTGGTGCTCTGTAGAAAACATCAGGCCGGAGTTTGTCATTGCGAGCGAAGCGAAGCAATCTCAAACGTAAAGATGGCTTTTCCTGCTTATGACGCAAGAGATTGCCACGGCCCTTCGGGCCTCGCAATGACAGTTTTGGATGTTTTCTATAAAACATGAATTGGCTAATTTGACGAGATACGCTTCGCAAGACGACGGCAAATTACCAAGGAGAAACCTTATGACCACTACCTTTCGACAGGCACGGGGAGGGCTCTGGGGAAGATTGACGGTATCCTTAGCCGTGCTGCTGTTTTGTTCATCCGCTGCAATCGCGGAGAAGTTTTCGGTCGGCAATGCCGCGATATCGGTAACGGTTGACACAGACGATGGAACGATGTCGGTCAGCGACAAACGAACCAGGCTGACATGGCGACAAAAAGCCCTCGTCAAAGGCAAAGTGACGCAAACCTCGCAAGCCTCAGATGGTATCGAGATGACCTGGCGGCAGCCCGGACTGAATCTTGACGTTCGGGCAAAACTGCGCCTGGATGCGAACAAGCCGGAATTCACGGTTCAACTGTCGGCCGAAGGCAGTCTGAAATCGGCGCTGAGTTTCCCGCATCCGTTTGTTACCGAGGCAGGGACATATCTGGTCGTCCCGATGAACGAAGGAATCTCCTACCCGGTCGACGATGAATCGATCAAGGCAAGGTGGCTCGCCGCCTATGGCGGGCACGGTATCTGCATGGCATTTTGGGGCGTGACGGATGGACAACGAGGACAGATGGCCATTATCGAAACACCGGACGATGCGGTTATTCACATGCAGCGCGCCAACGGCAAATTGTGTATCGCGCCGAAGTGGGAATCACAAAAAGGAAACTTCGGCTACGACAGGAAGCTGCGCTATGTTTTCTTCGATAAAGGCGGGCACGTTGCCATCTGCAAACGTTACCGCCTGCACGCAGAGCAGACCGGCAAGCTCAAAACGCTGGAAGAAAAAAGGCGTGAGAATCCGAACGTGGATTTACTGATTGGGGCAGTAAATGTCTGGTGCTGGGAAAAAGATGCTCTTGCGATCGTCCGGGAAATGAGGAGTCTCGGCATTAACCGTATCCTCTGGAGCAATCGTAAGCCGCCGGAAATTATAAAAGCGATGAACGAGATGGAGGGCGTCCTGACAAGCCGTTACGACATCTACCAGGATTTGATGGATCCGCAGATCGTCAAAGACAAGCTCCGCGGCCGGCATCCTGACTGGACCCAGGCCGGCTGGCCGGACGATCTGATGCTCGACAGAAAGGGCAATCGGCGTGAAGGCTGGCGCGTAAAAGGCAAAGACGGCGGGATGTATCCATGCGGCGTATTGTGCGACAGGCAGGCACTTAAGTACGCCCGACAGCGCGTGCCCGCCGAATTGAAGACACATCCTTATCGCTGCCGCTTTATCGATACGACGACGGCCTCGCCATGGCGCGAGTGCTATCACCCGGAGCACCCGATGACACGCAGCGACAGCCGGCACTGGAAGATGGAGCTGCTGCGTTATATGTCGGAGAAGGCCAGGCTCGTCACCGGAAGCGAGACGGGACACGATGCGGCGGTGCCGTACGTGCATTACTTCGAGGGCATGCTGAGTCTCGGTCCGTATCGCGTCCCGGATGCAGGGCGAAATATGAGAAAAATCTGGGACGAGGTCCCCGAGAGGCTGGCTAAGTTCCAGGTGGGGCACAAATACAGGTTGCCGCTCTGGGAGCTGGTCTATCACGACTGCGTTGTGGCCCAATGGTACTGGGGCGATTACAATAACAAACTGCCCGCGCTGTGGCATAAACGGGACCTCTTCAACATTCTCTACGGCACGGCCCCGATGTTCATGTTCGACAGCCAGGTGTGGGAACAGAACAAGGATCGCTTCGCTCGAAGCTATAAGAATATCTGCGATGTCACCCGCGCCGTCGGCTACGCCGAGATGACCGATCATAGCTTCCTGACGCCCGACAGGAACGTTCAACAAACGATGTTCAGTAACGGTGTCACCGTCATAGTCAACTTCGGAGATAAACCTTTCAACTTACCCACCGGCAAAGAAATCGAGCCTATGAACTTCCATGTGTCAGGGATATAGATCGAATCAAGTTAGTAGTCTGTCAACTTCGATTTGATGGCTTGGAAGGGTGGCAGCCTCAAGCGCAGCTTGGGGATGGCTTCTCCTGTATTCACCATCCCCAAAGCCTTCGGCTTTGAGGCTGCCACCCAACTGCGGGAATGACAAGCTACAGAATCAATCATGACAGAGTACTATTAATTCAGAATTGCCGAACGCCGATCCAAATCGAAAACAGCAAATTCTACTGCCGCTTGTTTTGCCATTCGTAAATCGACGGCACCTTCGGCATCGGTCTTGGGGCATTACCAAGCGGAAAGGCCTTGTTGTCTTTGACGACAGTGTGACCGACCTTGCCGGCTAAAAAACGGCCGTTGCCCCCATATAACCTGTTGCCGATTATCTCAACCCCGATACAATCTGGCGTGCCGAGCAGAACCATCGGCGATTTATTATCCTTGAGGACGAAAACATTGCCCTTGATAATGTGGTCAAAGCTGGCGGTTTTTGCCGATACGCCCGGGCCGTTATCTACGACGAAACGGCTGTAGAGAATCAGCCAGTTTTCGTTCATGCCGCCCATCCAGAGTCCCGCTCTTTCCGAACTGACATCGCAGTTATAAACTACATTTCTCGGACCGTTCGGGCCGTGTGCCGCATCTTGCGGCGGCGAAGCCCACATCCCGTATCCGTAGCCACCATTGCCGCGTACGGACTCGATTACGCACTGCTCGATAAGGTTCTCATTCGTCCATCCCGCATGCCACTGGCCGTCGCTCTCGTGGAAAATACTTTTGCGGATGACACAACCGCTCGCTGCCCATTGGAAAAGAGGCGCGTGCCGCATTTTGAACGTCTCGACGTTTTCTATCAGACAATCCCAGCACCGGTCCCATCCGGTGTAGGCCGTACCGCCGCCGCCCTTGAACCATGCGTCGTCGAACACACAGTCACGAATTTCGCACCACTTGGCCATCGAGCCGTACACGGGAAACCGGCCGCACTTTTTCACCGTCACGCCCTTCGCCCAGCAATTCCATCCGTGATAAAAAATCACGCTGCTGATCCAAAGGTTTTCCGTCTGTTCTATGCCGAGAGATTCGATTCCACAACGCCGGATCGGCACGACTTTCTGCACGTAAGAGCCGTCGATAACGGGAAACTCGATCCGCAACGGCTGATTGATCGCAACGGTGTTGTTACTGATGTCACCGATAACGACTTCATAGAAACGATACGTGCCCCACTTGCAGGCGTTTTTCGT
>CBDVBU010000158.1:0-7985 GCA_965372295.1 uncultured Phycisphaerae bacterium | reverse complement strand
CGTTGACCTCATCGATTCGCCAGTAGTAAGTCGTGCCGGGAACAAGACCATCGGGATAAGCATACCCGGGAAAGCCAGCGACATAAAATGTCAGGTCCTGGTTAATTCGGAGCAAATCCGAATCTCGCGTGGCTTCGTTAACATCGTCAAGATTGTCTCCCATGTAGATATCATGCGAGACGGCAAGACCTCCCGGCTTCCAGGAAAGGGTTACCCATATTTCGCCATGTAGGACACCATCCTCCGGGTCGGGACCAAAGGCATACGGCCATACCTCACCTGCCATAGTGCCCAGAATCTCGGATTCCGAAAGGGCGTGGTCGTAAATCCTGACATCGTCGATTGCGCCAATCCAGTCACAGCCCCACCCGTCCGTGCCGATGAGGACTGGGGTGCTGCTGCTGGTAATTGCACCCATTGGGGTCGAGTCGGTCTCCTCTCCATCGACATAGCATTTCAGCGTTGTGCCATCATGCGAGCATGAGATGTGGACCCACTCGTCGCGCTCCAGATTTCTGCCGACGAAGGCCCAGGCCCTGGGCGATGTATTGAACGTAAACGCCATATAGGGCTGAGGAGCGCCGCCCCACCCATATCGAACCTGATAGCTCCAACTGGGACTCATCCCACTCATCGCCTTGGCCATCGGCGCCGTCTCCATGCCGCTTCCCTCCGGGTCATCGGCGCCAGGTCTTATCCAGAGGGCGATGGAGATCGGACCAAGGACGTCTAGGCTGGGGTCATTGCCGCAATCGATGTAGTCCCCGCCGCCACCGGGCGCGCCCAGGCCATGGAATTCCATGGCTGTCCCCCCCACGGCGCCGGGGATCCACGTGGGATTGTTCACGATGGTCCCGTCGTTACCGTTGCCGCTGACATCGGCCACCGTGGTCCCGGAACCGTCGTCGAGCGTCCAGTGCCCCACCAGGTCGGCGTATACACTACCCGTCAGGCCCAGCACAAGAATAGAAAAAACCAGACAAATCACTTTTTTACACATAATAATCCTCCTTTATAAAAAGTTAAGATAATCGTGCTTTGGCCACACACCAAAACAAGCGATGAGAGTCTCCGGCCTTATTACGTTTCGTCAAGGTTCGCCCAAGACAACATTTACGACTTGACATTGCCTCCTTCCTTCAAAAGCCTAATATGAGCCACTTATTTAAAAGCAAATCTCTCAAGCTGCAAGGTTGAACATCCACAGATGCTAATTATATTTATACCAGAGAAGCCACCTTTCCGTCAAGAAAAATCTCCGGATTATGCTTGAAAATTGCTTTTTAAGAAGAATTTGCGGAAAAAGAGGAATTTGCTTACCTGGTCCGGCTCGCCAGAAAAAATTGCCGGAGGCCTTCCAGGTCATCGGTGTTGAGTAGATCGACGCCGGCTGAGAGAAGTTCGCGCCAGAGGGCCTCTCTGGCCGGCGAAGGATTGTCCGGTGTCGCCCAGAATCTCACCAGTCTGCCCTTTCCATGCGCCTTTTGCACTATTTCTCTTAGCCTATCACGCTCTTCGGCGGGCATCTCGCCTGTCCCGTTCCAGGTGAAGTGTTTGCTCCAGTTGTCACTTATCATTGGAATTAAAGCCGCGGGAGATTCAGACTCCAGATCCGTAAGTCTGCCGTCGCAACCGGCGTAACGGAGCTTTTGCGATTCCATGAACTCGCGAGGACGATTGCCTGAGATGATTGCAAGCACGGCTTTGTCGCTTCGACCGCCCGGGCCAAAAGACGTAAAAATATCTCGATACTCGGCTAAGATTTTATCGAGTGTCTTATAGGTCGCAACGGCGCCTGATTTTATATCGATGAGCAGCGTGAACTGCGGCCCGTTCGGGTAAACACGGCCGCCATTCTGCTTTACACATTCTCTCAAAGGATCCAGATAAAGGCGGCGCAAAGTCCTCTCGGACGTTATGTCTCGGCGGTCATGAGCAACATACAGATCGTCATCGACAAGGAAGATATCCGCCTCGACGCTGTTGAAACCTTGAGCGAGCGCATCATACAAAGGCCGGTCGTGTTCGTAGTCATTGTGCGCATGAGCCTGGGGAAGAGGTGTGACATGAGTGCCGGCTACGTGTGACCTGCATGACGACAATGACAGTAATGCCGAACAAACAAACATGATTGTGTATGTTTTTTTCATTCGAAGGGACTCTCCTAATTCAAACCTGCCTAATTACGCCGTTGCATTTGTTAAGGAAGTAAAATAACCTATCCGGCTTTTTATTTGAAGATTTTTTTCATAGCCTGTGCTGTTTTTTCAGGCCTGCCCGGCTCAAAGGGTAACAGCTCAGCCGTGACATAACCGTTATAGCTGATATCAGCAAGAGCTTCTTTGACCGTTTGGAAATTCACGTCACCTTCCAATAAATCAACAAAGCCTTCCACTGTCCCCATAGAGCACTTAAAGTCTTTTATGTGCACGCGTTTTATCCGCTCGCCAAGAATCCGGATCCAATGTTCGGGATAGCCGGTCAGCAGCACGTTGCCAACATCAAAGTATGCGCCCACCATTTTGGAGTTGAAGCTATTGATGAAGTCGCGCATCTCTAACGGGCTTAGCAGGAATTTGTTCCAAACGTTTTCAATACATATTGCCACGCCAGTCTCTTCAGCGCTCGGTAGAATCTGTCGCACCGCTTCACATGCCCTCTCGTAGCAGACATCGTAGGGAATAACTTCGGCGTCAGGCAGGAAGAACACATCGACAGCACCCGGCACGAAAAGATACGCATCTGTTCCGAGCCATTTCGTTACCTGTATGGCCCTGCGGTTAAATTCGATGCTCTTTTTTCTGACGTCGCAGTCATTGGCGGCAGGGGAACATGTCCAGTTTTCGCCGGAGGCAACGCTTGAGATTTCAATGCCGATTTTTCCGGCTGTTGCCACGATATCTTCACACTGGGCCGCAGTCGCTTTGTGTGTTAAGACCCCCTTGCTGGCAATAGCAAGCTCAATGGCGTCAAATCCAAGCTCTTTTGCCTCTTGCATTGCTTCGGCTATTGGCTTTTTGGCTTCAAGCCCCCCTTCAAACATCCAGTAACTTGCACTTATCTTCATATCCCATTCCGTTCAATAAATTGTATCTGTTTCAAAAGCCATCTCGAAAGATTCCACAATATAACATTTCTAATCCGGCATTTAGCATGGTCGGATTATTTTGTGAGCAACTCTACCATTAGATTCCAGAAGCGTTTCTCATCAATGCTCAGGAGGATGCGGGCCTTTTGAGTGCCGGCGGGTCCCTGCTTGTGATAGCCGAGACTTCGGCCGTAGTCCAGCCCGTAATCCGAATTAACATCGACCCACCGTGTTTCTTCTTCGACAATCAACGCCGGATCAATGACAACTGCGGCGGCGATGGTATCCCAGACCAATCGAGTATAGTTAGGATCCTTCTCGAATTCCGGGCCGTACTTCCGCTTAAACATCTTTGCAATTAGCGTGTCCACGGCTGTGATGCGCTCAAAGATTTTCTTGTTGAAATGGTATTTCTCGCAGACATCCAATCCAACGATGAGCTGATCGGCAAAGGGTGCCCGAACGGACATTTTGGCCGCCTCAGGATCAAACCACCAATTGAATTCGGCAGCCGGAGTCGTATTGCCCGGAACATCAAACGCACCCCCCATATACACAACCCTCTTTATCAGCGGAATAATCTCCGGAGCTATTCTTATGGCGATTGCCAGATTCGTACATGGCCCTATCGGCATAACGGTGACCTGGCCTGGATTGGCCTTAATAGTATCAATCAGAAAATTCACTGCGTGCTTATCCACGGGCTTTATTTTTGGTGCGCTTCGGTATTCTTTGCGGTACACTTCGAGATACGATGCCGGTTCAATCCTTGAGAAGCAGCCAATAAAGCCTGAACGGTAGCCAAACATTTTGCGCTCGACTTGAATTGTTTCATAACGGGCTGCTCGCAGCGGATAACGTGTCCCCATAGCCACTGGAACGTCCGCACGATTCAGTACTTCAAGCTGGCGAAGAGCATAAGCCGTCCCCTCTGAAAGCCATGTGTTCCCGGGGACTATCGTCACGCCGAGCAGGTCTATATCAGGATGGTTTGCGAGCATCATCATCGCCACGCCATCGTCATACAATACGACCATATCGGTATCGAGAATGACCTTCTCTTTGGCCCCGGCGACAGAAACCAGGACCACAAGCAGCAGTGTTGCTCTAACAATCGCGACAAGAGAGTGTTTCATAGTAAACATGACCTTATCCCTTTTTATCATAGTGCAAACCGTGTCAATAAAATCTTAACAGGAAAACCTTGTCCATTCAGCCTTTACCTTCACATCGACAGAGCCTTTTTGCAGAGTTCTCGGTGCTTGTTCTGTTCGCCTGAGCCTTTGTGCCCGGCAGTTCCCTGCTTCCATGCCGAACGCGCCTCTGCGAGGCATCCGAGAGCCTGTAGTGTTTTTCCGCGCCAGTACTGTGCCGACGCCTCCTGAGGCATGTTCGAGCGGCCGACACCGATGTTCTCCGGATAGGTCAGCGATGCCTCGAAGTCACGCAGCGCCCCGGCGAAATCCTCGTCTTCAAAACGCTGCCGGCCCCGCTCGATATGGGCCTTATGGAAGAGGTCCCACGTAATCGTCTGGCCTTCCCAGTTGACAAAGTATGGCGTGGATTCGAGCAGGTCGATCACATCTGTGTATTGCTGCCTATTAAGATACATCTGGGCGAGCATGATGATTATATCAGCCCGGCGGATTTTCTCGAACGGCATCGATTCGAGAGTCTTTATCGCATCAGGCCGTCTCTTTGCCGCCAAGAGAATATCGGCCAGATCCCGATACAGGGTTTGGTCTTCCGGCCTGGCGGCAATGGCCTTCCGGTAGAATTCCTCCGCCTTCGGCAAGTCTTCTTCCACCGACCAGGCATGAAGCCCGAGATTGCGAAATGCAACGCTCAGAGACGGGTCCGACTCGACCGCCTTGCTCCAGTGCCGGATCGCTTCATCCTGACGATCCAGGTGACTGTAAAGATTTCCAAGATGCAGATGTGCATGCGCATCGTCGGGATTGTTTTTTACAGCGTGCTCAAAGACGGCGACTTCTTCCGGGCGGGATGGAAAGACATAATCCCGGTGCACACTGGCCGCCTGATCGAGATATGCGCCGGCTTTCGCCTGGTCCTTCTGCAACGATGAAAGATAGGCCAGATAATATACCGGCAGCGGGCTTCGCTGATTCTCCGGCACCGCCTCGACGCAGGCCGCCCGCAGCAGCTCTTCGGCCTCATTTGCCATAGCCAGCTCCGCAAAGACAAGACCGGCCTCCAGCATTTCAAATTCATCCTCTCCAACGAAAGCCCGCGCCTCCCGCACGAACCGATTCATCCGATTTTTGCTTTGAAGCGCGATAACCATCCTCGGGACCAGAGCCGTCGGATTCTCGGCAATCCTTGCTTCGGCCTGCTTATACGCCGGTTTTTTCCTGCCTGCGGCATACAAAGCCAGTAGCAGATGATCCTGCGCCTTGTAATCCTTAGGATTGAGCCGGGCCGCTTTTTTCAGAACTTCCACTGCCTTGGCATACTCGCCCAGACGCATACGAGCACGACCGGCCAGGTCGCAGCCGAGAGAGTCCGTGCCGAGACATCGCATCGCCATGTAAGCACATCGCAGCGCCTCTTCGTTATTTCCCAACCTCAACCGGCTCACACCGAGGAAATACCAGGACAATCCATCGGTATCATCTCTTCTCACGGCGGTTCTCAACCGGCCGGCCGCTTTTTCGTATAGCCCCGCCTCAATATCCAGCACGGCCAGCGCCCGCAGAGCGGGTGAATAGTGATCATCTTCGGTCAGTGACTTCTCATAGTACTCGCGGGCCTTCCTGCGATTCGTCGCAAGATCGAACTTTCGTCCCTTGAGAAATTTCTCCTCCAGGGTAAGCTGGTCATCTGGCTTGCGCATGAGGTCGGAAGGTTTGGGCTCGGCAGTTTTGGGGATCGGTAAAGGAGTCACGAACGATGCAAGGATCTGCCGCTTACCGGTCTTTATGATAACCTCAACGGGCGACTGCCCGGCGGCAGAAAGCGTCACCGTCTTCGGATTCTCAGGACCCAAGTCTATGGTCTTTCTCAGCAGTCGCCGGCCATCGCGAGTTATGAGGCAGGTCGCCCCCGGGAAAGAACTCGTTGCAATAATACGCAGCCGGAGAATGTCATCCTCGCGGGCCGGTTGGACGGCGATATCCTTCGTCGCGTATTCGAAACCGTCGCCGAGACCGTGAACGGGATACCACCATTCCTGCCACGAGACCTCCTGCCTCGGCAATAACATGCCGTAATCTGACTGCGTCGGCAGCGGCCCGCTTTGCACTTCGATGTACGGGCCGTCATCATCGGTCAGATTCTGCTGGCTGACCAGACCGAAGTCCCAGGTCCCCCACGTCCAGGCTTTTTTTCCGCTCAGCTCACGGTGGTCCGCGACCTGCACGATCCCACGATCTGCGTCGACATCGTAAGCCCCGAAAAAATCAAATGCGCAATCCACGGAAAAAACCGAAGCGTAGATTTCATAGTTCTTCAGCCATGTCATGTCCCTGCCTTCGTGGATGGGCCAGGAGAAGAACTTGACGCCGTAATGGTCCGTGCCGAGAGTCATCGGATAGATAAAACGCGTGCCCGGCAAGTTCGGAAAGGCGGTGCAGTTCCAGAAATAATACGGGCTTATCGCATCCGTAGGATTGAAAATCCGAATCTGCTCATCCAGATAAGCCTTGCCCGGATGTAGAGTCACGCGCACCGTCCACTGGGTGCGCTGGCTCTTTTCAAGGTTGTTAATTTCAAGGTAAGCCGAGCCGTCCTCGCCTCGACCGACCAGGGCATCGACCGGTGACAAAATTGTAACCGTATGTACCTGTGGTCCGGCGTTCCACTCGACCCCACCGCTGATAAAAGCCCCGCGCATTGCTATCATACTTGGTTTGATAACTTTATTGAGATGGAACATCTCCTTACCTTCGGTCTTGTCGAAAACCGAATGCAGCCGGCCGCCCAACTCCGGAAGGCAGGTCACTTTCAAGTACTCATTTTCGAGAAACAGAGCCTTATACGTTCGATCCTTTTTAGTTCTGGAAAGATGATCCTGCATCGTATAAGGGTAGATAATCGAACCTTTTACCGTAGTAGAGAATTTCACCTCGCTTTCGAGGGCCCAAAGCTTGGGATTGACATCCTCGGCCCATCCGTAAGTGGGAATCGTGATGGTACCCTCCCAGGCTTTGACGTTCGCATAACTTCGGCTCGAAAGAACCTGCCCATTAAAAAGCAGAAACATACAGAAATATTTTAGAAGACCTCTCATAATATGCACCTCACATTTCCCCGGCCAAAAACGAGTTAATACTTCCGTCACTGAAAAACTTCACAGCCCAAAGGTCTATAATCTATTTGCCTTTGCCCGCAAAGGAAACAAAAAACTGTTTTCTCAGGAAATTTCCCGCAAAACTATCCGGATTAAGATAAGCGCAGAGGTGCACCGGAATCTCTCACCAACTGACAATATTTATATCCCGGTCGCGGTCTTTGGCGACCGAAACGACCCGGCCCGTTCTGTCGGCAGCTACGCTTTGACCGCCATATATCCGGCCTTTCCAGAGCCCTTTTGTTATTTCGCCGACGAGGTTGGTCCCTATGACAAACGCTCCGGTTTTCCGTGCCGTGTTTGCGACAACTTTCTCAAGCTCTTTGCCGTGACCGGGCCATTGGTCCTCGGCAGCGGCGTAGCCATACGGAACGAGCAGTAAATCCGGTTTCAGCGCCGCCATACGTTTGAGGATTTTACTGTCATGCGTGTCGGCACAGATAAGCAGGCCGACCTTGCCGAATTCGGTTTCGATGACATCGATGTTCTTGCCGGGGGTGTAAGGCGGGCTCATCAGCTCTGTCAGCAGATTAATCTTGCGATGCTTGAGCAAAACATTTCCGCTGTTGTCGATCAGGACCGCCGAAT
>CBDVBU010000157.1:0-8006 GCA_965372295.1 uncultured Phycisphaerae bacterium | reverse complement strand
GGCAAATTGGGTTTGTTTTTTCAAATTTGTTTTTTCAATACGCATCACGCAGTACTCAATGCGAATAAATTGGGTTTGTTTTTTCAACCCCCAGAGCAGGTCTGGGGGCTAACCGAGATTGGGTTTGTTTTCACCAAGTGTCCAATCGCGTTTATTTATCATAATTCCTTGTTATAACTGGCCTTGTGTTCATTCCGCCCTTTCAAAAATTGGGTTTGTTTTTTCAAATAGGTATATTGCCACAGAGGCACAGAGGCCACAGAGAAATAATCAATAGTAATTCATAAATAGTAAATGACAAAGTTCTCCATTTTAAACACGACATACCACATACGCTATACTACATACGAGTATGTTAACTATTATACGAACTACTATACAAAAAGTCCAAAGAATTCTAAAAATATCTCCATGAGACACAACTCGTATAGCGTATATTGTATATCGTATGTCGCATGTGGATTTCCGGCTCTTTTTCCTTTTCACTTTTGCCTTATTTTTCTCCTGTATCCTGTATTCTGTGTCCTTTATGCTGTTTTTTTGCCCTTTTTTCACTTTTTTTGCAAATTTTTCAATTTTCTTGTTGACTCATGCCGATATACTGTTATAGTTACATATAACAGTAATGCTTTTTAAGGAGCTTTAACCATTTTCATACGAATTGAACCATCTTCTTCCGTGCCGATATACCGGCAAATTATCGACCAGATAAAGTATCAGGTTGCCACCGGTGTCTTGAAAAAAGGTGATAAAATATCGAGTGTTAGAGAATTAGCATCCAAGCTGGCGGTTAACCAAAATACGATCCTCAAGGTCTATAATGAGCTTTGTCGGCAGAACGTGCTCAGGATCGAGAGAGGCGACGGCACATACGTTTCTTCCAATAAACAGAATATTCCTGCGGCTGAAAGAAAAAAGACCGTCTCAAACGTGCTTCGCGAAGCGGCCATCCTAGCGATCCAACTGGAACTGCCCATCGAGCAGGTCGGCGAACTGCTGCAAAAGGAATACGAAGGCATCATATCGCAAAGAGCCGGCCGTGGTAAATCAGGTCCGACGGAGAAGTAACATGTTTCGAATGCTTCTGTGGAAAGAATGGAAAGAAAACCTCTGGAAAATATGGTTTTGCGGGGCGGTCAGCGTTGTATTTACGATCATGCTTTTTAGAATTCGGATCGTACCGGATGTAGATATTTGCATATTGCTCTCGTTTGTTCAGATGTTTGCCGTTCCGGTAATCTATGCGCTGGATATTTTCTCCGGCGAAATGAGCAACCGTACCATACATCTGCTTTTCAAGATACCGGTTCAGAGATGGATGATTTTCTTCAGCAAATATATAGTTGCGGTTATTGGAATACTTGTGATATTTCTTATCAGTGGCGTGTTTATGGAGTTCATGACTCACGGCAGGGAAGCACGAGTGTTATTTCTCTTGAAGACCAATTTACTCTGCGGAATGGCCGGACTGGTTCTTTTTACATGGTTTTGTGTTTTCGGCTGCCAGAGCAGAAGTGAGGCCGGCTCCATGGCGGCCATGTTTTCTGTCTTTATCGGCTGGGGAATTGTGCTGCTATGGTCTAACCTATGCGAAGTGGCCTGGGCCGAGCGTTTTGTGCCGTATTCACTTATATTCATGAGAATCACCAAAGTCGGCCCTGTAGGGACGGCATTCTCGCAGATCATAGCTTCGGCGGCGGTCCTTGGTATCGCCTGTTACAGATATGCCAGTATCAGGAGGTATCTATGAGGGCATCCGGGATTATCCATCAGCAGATTTGCCAGCTCAAATGGCACCTTCTGGCCTGTTTGGGACTGATAATGGTGCTGCCGGTAGAAGAAGCTGTGGTCAATTTTAAGGCTGGTGACGGATTTCACAGTGCCAGTCTGACGATTATGGCTGTTATGTTCAGTCCCTTGCTCGCCGGCCTTATCGCATGTGCGAATGTGCAGGCTGATCTGAACGAGAGGCGATATATTTTCTGGCGTTCAAAGCCCGCCAATGTGAAGATGCTTATGACTATAAAATTCTTCATTGGGCTTATCGCCTCCTTGCTGATCGTAACTTGTCCGATAGTTTTTGGGATTGTAAGCAGTGCTCTCTGTGACAAAGACCTCGAAGTACTATCATTAAGGTATTCTGTGCCGGTCCCCGTCATGATAGCAATAATGACATACAGCCTGTGTTTCGGATGCAATGTGCTTGTACGCAAAACCGCGCGTGCCTGGCTCATCGGGATGTTGCTGGCGGGTTTCTTCCTGGTGCTTCCGTTCATGCTCCCTCTGGGTTATTCGGATATCGTGAGCGATGTTACGTTGCGGACGGTTGGACCCTTTCTGGCGATTATGATTACCGCCTCAGCGGTTGCTTTTGTGTTTGCCCTTTACGCAGCGCAGTACGACTGGTATTTGAAAACAAATCTTAAAGGACTGTTATGGGTGGCTGCCGGGCTGGTTTTTGTTCTAACGATGCTTTTCAGCAGTCAGGTTGCTAATATCAAAGTATTGGAAGAAAAAGAAATCGAATCCTCCTCCTCTGGACCATTCGGGTTTAGACTGGACAGCGTCGAAGGCAGGCTGATATTGAAAGGGCACAGTTATGTTGACATCGACAAGAACAACAACATTTCCTTAACTGATATTTGCGATGTTCCGATCCGTGGAATGGCCAACATTCCAAGGACAGAAAATCTTCGCTCCCGGATGTATCCGCATCCCTGGCTTGGAAGTCTATATAAAAAGGCAGGAGATGATGTTTATATTCTTATCATTCATGCTTATTACCGACGGGAAGGAAAGAGAAATGTCTATGAGAAAGTCTACTTGAGAAGTTACAAGCTTGGGGGAGAATCTTGGACACCGGTCAGCGAACTCGATTTATCCGACTCTCTTGCGGAGGAAACAGGTAGTCTGTATATGAGGATGCGGCTTATTGACGATACATTAGTTACCTTTCTGAATAATAGTTGTGTCGTGGTGGACGCGACGGATCCCGGCGAATTAAAGCAGACCGACATAAAGGTCAACGTGCTAAAAAGGTCGCTACCATATTATCATGATCGTTTGAAAGAGTTTGCACTGCCTCTCGTGCCTGTGGATGGACTCAGTATAGAGGAAAGAATAAAACTTAGCATAGATCGGAATTATCATGTCAATGACCTTTATGATACTTCGATAGTTGACGTCCACGACGGCAAGATTGCTTTCGTACTTGTCTCTGAGAAGGATGTTGCCCGATTTGATGTTGTCCGTTGGGACCGGGAGAAGATATACTGCAAGTTTGGAGCTGTGCGTCCTTTTACGATCATCGAGGGTATGACTGGGGGACTTTATTTTGAGCGTACATTTGTCAAAAACGGCAACTTATATTGCTATGGATACGGCCAATTAATGGTTTTCGACATTCGTTCAAAGCGCAGAATACGAAAGCTGGGTCACTTTGTCCGCATGGATTACGGCATTGAGGATATCGAGGTATTGGATAATGGCAATATCCTGCTGTGTGTGCGGTCGCTCCTGCTTTTATCTGAAAAACATTCTCACGGAGAGAAAGGTTATCTGTATCTTCTGAAGAATCCTAAATAAGGAATCTAAAATGACAGACTCGGCAATAAAAATCGAAGGTTTGCACTTTTCTTACGGCAAAAAACACGTGCTCAAGGGGGTGGACCTCGAAGTGCCGAAAGGTTCGATATTCGGCTTTCTCGGCAGAAACGGGGCCGGCAAGACCACGGCGATAAAGACATTGCTCGGACTGCAAAAGCCTCAAGCCGGTAGATGCGTTGTAGGCGGGCTCGACAGCGTTACCAAAACTCTTGAGATTCGAAGAAGGATAGGTTTTATGGCTGAGGACCAGCAGATGTACGGCTGGATGAAGGTCAGCCGTATAATCAAGTGGGTGGCGGGATTCTATTCGGACTGGGATCAAAAGTTCACTGACGAGCTTGCTGAGGTACTTAGGCTGCCAAAAAATACAAAGGTAAAGGAGCTATCCAAAGGCCAGAATTCAAGCCTTGCCCTGCTCTTGGCACTGGGGCACAGACCTGATATTGTGATTCTGGATGATCCGACGCTGGGACTCGATCCTATAGCAAGAAAAGATTTCCTCCGGCATGTCATCGACTTGTTACAAAGCAATAACGTTACGGTCTTTTTCTCGAGTCACCTGCTTTATGAGATTGAACCGGTGGCTGATCATATCGCCATTCTTGATAAGGGCATAATTATCAAGGCGTCTAAGACGGAACAGCTCAGAGATAGCGTCCGAAAGTTTGTCCTGACACCCACGTCCGAGGTGGACTTCGCCCAGCTACCGGGTATTTTGGATATATTGAAGGTTGGGGATAACGTTTCGATAACAATCGAAGATTGCGACGATGCAAAAAGGACTCAGCTAAAGGGTATGTCTGCAAACGGTATGACAGAAATAGCCTTAAATCTTGATGAAATCTTTGAAGCCTATGTGATCGGAAACAGAGGCAAGGAAAATGCGGTATGACGCCGGATTTCCCATATTGAAGTATCGTGCACTACAATTCCTCAGACCAGTCCCACCATCCAATCACAGCACACTGCATATATCCGCATAAGTCAGGTCGCACCACAGCGTTCTGCTTAGGAATTTGGGCTTTGCTTCGGGGTGGTTGTGGGGATATACTATCGGCAGGCTCCGGTAAGATTCAGTAAAAAGGGTGTTTTTTCGATTAACAAAGCGCTGCCGGGGAACGACTTACTCCAATGGAGGTAAATATGGCAGAAGAATATTCGGTCTCGGCAAAGGTTTATCCGACCGCCGAGCATGACAAGTTCAGCATTCTCAATATGCTGGAATACTTCGAAAAGCACGGCGCGTTGCGGGTCTCGGACCTTCATATAAAGGTCGGCACGCCGCCCGCCTATCGCGTTGACGGGAGTCTGGTGAAACTTAAAGGCCCGAATGTGACGGCCGATATGGCAAAACAGCTTATTTATCCGCTTATGAGTGATGATAATCTGAAAAAACTCCGGACTCAGTGCAGCGTGGACTGCTCCTACCGACTCGGCACAATGCAGTTCCGAATAAACGTTTTCATGGAAAACGACGGTCTGGCCGGGGCTATTCGCGCGCTGTCGATGGACATTCCGAAAATCGAGGACATCGGATTTCCAAATGATGTCTGGAAAGACATCATCAATCGCAAGCACGGCCTGGTTCTTATGACCGGAATCACGGGAGCAGGCAAATCTACGACCATTGCCTCGCTGATCGATCTAATCAGCGAAAAAAGTGCCTGCCGGATTATGAGCGTGGAAGACCCTATCGAGTACCTCTTTAAGCAAAAATACTCGATGATCTCGCAGCGTGAGGTCGGGCGTGACGTCAAATCCTTTCACCAGGGACTCAGAGAGATGCTTCGGCAGGATCCCGACATTATCTTTGTCGGCGAGATGCGCGATGCCGAGACGATATCGATGACGCTGATGGCCGCTGAGACCGGGCATCTTGTCTTCTCCACGCTGCACACGCGCGATGCGACCGGCTCGATTACGCGGATCCTGGACTATTTCGAGGCCGGCAGGCAGGCCGAGGTGCGAAACCAGCTCTCGCTCGGACTGGCCTATATCATCAGCCAGAAACTCATACCCAAAAAAGACGGGAGCGGAAGAATTGTCGTGATGGAAATTCTGAACAACAACTACGCCTGTGCGAACCTGATACGCACGGGCAAAATCGAGCAGATGTACTCGCAGTTGCAGACGAAAACTCGAAACAGACCCGATGAAAAAATGATGACATTGGAAAGACATCTGGCCATGCTCGTCAAGGATGATAAGATCGACCTGCTGGAGGCGAAAAAATGGGCCAACAACATCAAGAGTTTTACGGACGCTATGCAGCAGTACTGAATCTCGTACCGCGTGCTGCGTACTGCGTACCGAGAAATAATGCTGAACGCTGAACGCAGAACTAAAATGACGATCCGATTCAACTGCCCTAATTGCAATGAGCTGATTGCATTTGCCGACGAACATCGCGGAAAACGGGCACATTGCACGACCTGCGACCAGCAGTTCATCATTCCCTCCGGAAATAAGGAGAAACCGAAAAAAATCAAAGCCCCTAAAGAGAAGGTCGAGCCGCTGCCCGGCTTTTACCGGGCGGTATTTATTGACAGCCGACAGCTTTTTACAAACCAGGAAAATATCACCGGCCTGGTATTCATAGCGACGGCGGTTTGCGTGAAGTTTTTCATGGCCGGCATGAATTACACCATGACGATACCGGGGCAGGCGTATATTTTCAATATTCCCATACCGATAGGGCATGTTCTGCACATTGCGGCATGGGGATTTCTGTTCTGGTATTACATGGAGATAATCTACACCACCGCTTTTGAGCAGGAAAAGCTGCCGGATGTGATTGTGGGAGGATTCAAGGGTTTACTCCAGCGTATTGCTAAATCCGTATATATATTTATTATTATGCTGCTGGTGGTGGAGTTGCCGTACCTGGTTTCGGCTTTAATATTGAGTAGAATGGACGCCGAATGGCCCGTGCTTTTGTATGCTCTTATGTTTGCCGGGCTTTTTCTTTTTCCCGCAGCTATACTAACCACGGCGGTTGGTAAAGACCTGACAATGCTGAGGCCAGATTATTTCCTGATAACGATATCAAGGGCGTTCAAGCCTTATCTGGTGACGGCCGTGCTGCTTGGCGCTGCTGTGGTGCTTCAGATGCACACGAGCCAGTATTCGGGCCAGTCTCCTGCCGCGGCGATAGGTTATTTGCTGCTGAATCTCACTGTGCAGGTTATCGCCCTGCTTGCGATGCGCTCGGTCGGATTGTTTTTCCGCCACTATAGCTGCCTGCTGCCGTGGTGAAAGGTTCGAGAACTTTTATGACGATTCGCTTCAACTGCCCTAATTGTGATGAGTTGATTGCTTTTGCCGACAAATTCTGCGGTAAACGAGCACGATGCACATCCTGCGGGCAGCGCTTCATCATTCCTTCCGAGGACAACGAAACACCCAAAAAGATTAAGCCGCCCGCAGAAAAAGTAGAACCGCTACCCGGTTTTTATCGTGCGGTATTTATTGATAGCTGGAAACTGTTTGCCAGGCCGCAGAATGCAACGGGGCTGGTTTTTGTTATCGCCGCGGTGTGCTTTAAGTTCTTTACCGGCCATACGGATTATTCCTTTACCATGGGTGCGTTTAGGGTTCAGGCCCCGGTCGGTCTGATAGTAACGCTGTCGGCGTGGGGATGTCTGTTCTGGTACTATATGGAAATTATCTGCACGACGGCGAACGACACCGATGAGATGCCGGACGTCTATATGGGCGGGTTTTTCGGCTTTATCTGGAACGTAATCAAGTCTTTAACCATTTTTGCGATCGGACTTGTGGCCGTCCTGCTACCTGCCGCCATTTTCATCTCGATATCGAGAAGCACCGGCGTCATTTCGCACATATTGAGCCTTGCCGGGCTGTTTGCTTTTCCAATGGCCGTTCTGACCTTTTCGGCCGGTGGGGATGTATCGATGGTATTCCGGCCGGATTATATTTACAAACCTATCGCGAGGGCTTTTTGGCCATATCTTCTCGTAGCGGGCCTGTTCGTATTGGCATGGGAGCTGCAATTGAGAACCATCGGGTATGGCAGGCTCATTGGCAGCGACAATCTCGTTATAGGATTACATCTGATAGCAAATCTCGCCGTCCAGGCGCTGGCGATTATCGCTATGCGTTCGATAGGCCTGTTCTACCGGCACTATAGCTGCCATTTCCCCTGGTAGCGGCTCTAATAGTCTGTCACAGGATAAATGCTGATTTGTCATTCCTTCGCTTCGCTCAAGGACAAGTCTGAACGGAGCGCAGCGCAGTGAAGAATCTACTTTCATGAATAATCCGTTCGCTGCCCAGATGCTTCGCCTTCGGCTCAGCATGACAAAGAAAGCGGTCAGGTTGAGTTAATAATCGTAATAGTTGACACCCTCGCTGTCGGTGCCGGTCCAGTTCATCGCGAT
>CBDVBU010000156.1:0-8024 GCA_965372295.1 uncultured Phycisphaerae bacterium | reverse complement strand
CCTGCTGTTGTTCTGATAATGGCGAGAAATTCATGGAAACTGCGAATATCTGGTTTGGCCGAAGGCTGTCATCTATCGAACCGTCGGGCAGGATGCAATCGTTTAAGTAACCTTTACTTTCGTTCCAGAACAATTTACGGAAACTTGTCCGAGCCTTCTCGGCCATAGATCCGTAACGTTTGGCGTTTTCTTCATTCTGTTCGGCATAGGATTCGGATATTGTAGGGTGGGGCTTTGCCCCACCGTGCTGGATCGGTGGGCCAAGGCCCACCCTACCAAGCTCGAAATTACTCATTTGCATTAGGGCGTTATACCACAGCGCGTTGACCTCAACCGCTTTTCCATATCTGGGTGTAAAAGTAACGCCGTCGCATTTGGCATCCATCCAGGTCAACTGCGTCTGCTCGTCGCCGGCGGTGATAAGTCCATCGGCGTCGGCATGAATACCGAACTTCGTGCCCTTATGGTATGAATCTATAATCCAGCGGATTGTCGGGCACAGGACCTGCATGAAAGTCTCTGAATCATCCGTGGCTCGCAGGTATTGAAACGCTGCGTTGATAAACCAAAGGGAGGCATCGACACTGTTAAAATGGGCCGAATCGCTGTTATCATCGAAACGATTAGGAATCATCCCCTCATCCGCCACTGCGGCAAATGTTGTCAAGACCGATTTTGCCTCCTCAAACCTGCCGGTTACGAGCAGCAGACCCGGCAGTGAGATAAACGCATCCCTGCCCCAGTCCGCAAACCAGGGATAGCCGGCCAAAATAGTCGTACTGCAGCGGTTGTTTGTCTGGCGTTTCGTAACAAGCTGCTCGGCAGCCAAACATAGCATATCGAAATATTTCGATTTCCCGACTCTCATATTTTGATTTTTTGACCGGTCATTCGAAGCAGAGATTTGGGATTGGCTTTTTGCCTTTTTAACCTGATGTTTCAGCTCTTTCCGGTACCTTTGCAAATCTTTGCAGACCGTATCAATATCTGCATCCGTTATAGGATTATGCTTATGGCCGGCCGTTGGGGGGCTAAGGCTTGCCCAGAGGACAATCTTTGCCGGCTTGTCTATTCTGCACTTGAAAAAGCCTGGCGCCCACAAATCTTCGGCGAAACCCTGACCTCTTTCCCTGTCATGACGATATGTGAAATTGAACCACCATTGCGGATCCTTCTCAAAATGGGCGGATGGGCAGCACAACCGCAGTTCACAACTATTTGGCATCTGGTGGCGAACCAGCAAACCGTCCGCGTCCGATCCGAGCCATTTGGAACATAACATAGCGTAGGATTTTTGCAGCGCGTGGAAGTTTCTTAAGGCGACAAATGGTCGTGATACGAATTCAACAGGCTCCCGGATACGGGTGAAATTATACACGATGGCAACCGTATCGGTATCTCGTACGAGATACACGGATTTGGTCAGTTCCACATTCGCAAGCTCATAGTCGAAATGCATTCCTATATCCCGGCGGAATTTCTTTAGAAAGCCAAAACCCGCCGGCGCGAACCTGTCCGCAAATTCAAAGGTCGAAAGATTGAAGACCTCTCCTTTGGATATGACCATCTCCAGGCAATTGGATAATGCCATTACCCTATGAGCCGGCGGCATTAACGAGCCGATCAGAAGTCCATGGTAGGCCCTGGTATTGCAGCCTACAATCGTTGACGACGCGTAGCTGCCTCGCCCGTTGGTTAATAACCATTCCTTCGTCAATAGATTATCAATGTCTTGATCGGCGATTGGCACGGAAACGTTTGTTGCTTCATCGGCTTTCTGCAATGTTAACACTATCTTACTCCAAACGGCACTATCAAGATAAAATCCAAGCTCTCTCTATACTATGCTTTCCATTATGAAGTCTCTGATTAGGAGAGAACCAGTATTGCATCGAGTAAGCAACTAAACAGGGCATCTATTCTACTGGCTGTAAATCAGGCAGGTTTTGAATCCCCGATGCCGGACCGGATGATAGTTCAGGAGGGCCTTTTCCCGGTGCGGGACAAAATGCACCCTCATCCATTTCTCCAGAACAGCGCTTGTGCAGATGATCCAGCACATTCATAAAATTAATGTAAGAGTCGTACGGCGAGTCATAGGGATTAAAATACTTATGCACATCGCCATCGGCGAAGTATTTTGTGCACATATAATAAAAATGGTCCGATGTCTGCAATTTTCGCCAGTCCCCAATGATTTTCTCGTCTTTTGTATTCTTGATTTTCTTCTCGATTCGATAAAGCTCGTGAATCGCATTGGATTGCATGGCGTTCCCAAGCCAGGCTGAGAGGTCTCTTTCGGTATCGGCCCAGCTTATGATATGCGGCACATCAACCGTGTCGGCGCTGCCGTAGGATTGTATAACCTCGCTCGGAGTTTTGAAGTCGTTGTCCGGGTGCCTTAGAACCTCCTCGGGAAGATGCCGCATGAAATCGAATATACCGGTATCTTCCCACTGGTGTTCGCCGAATGTCTCGTAGTCCATGAACAGATTGACAACGTTGCCGTTGCCGTTGACATTACTGACCCATCGTGCGAACTTGTCCGCCGTCAAAGGCCACTGGGGCCAGTCGCGGTTGGAGAATCTAAAGGCAATATCGTCACTTAGCGAATAGTTTTTCAGCAGGAGCTTGAGATGATTGCAGCCTTTTGGCTGGTAAACAAAATTAGGACTTCTATAGCCTAGAATATGGTCGGCCCCTTCGGTAATGATCGCGTCGAAACAACCCATCGACTCGATCAGGCCGGCCAAATCATTGTTGTATATAAGCTCCGTATTTCTAAATATCTTCGGCCTTTGCCCAAAATAGTAGTCGATAGCTTCGACATGCTTGTTGATCTGCTCGGCGAATTCATTACGAGAGTACAGAAAACTGAGGCTGTGATAATAAGTTTCGGCCAGAAACTCTACGCACCCTGTTTCCGCCAGGGCGTCGAATGTGCTCATCACTTCCGGCGAGTAACGCTCGAGCTGCTCCAGCAACAGGCCGGTAACACTATAGGCTATCCGAAATCGGCCGTCAAATCGGCGTATCATCTCCAGAAGCAATCGGTTAGTAGGAAGATAGCATTTGTTTGCCACCTTCCTGCAAATCGAGCCGTTCTTATCGTCATCAAAATACTGGTCGTTTTTGTCAAATACGGTGTAGTGCCTTAATCGCACGGGCTGATGCACTTGAAAGTAGAAACATACAGAAGGCATAATCTTTAATCTCGTATTAATATCCGCCGGAGTTCACTCATGCCGGATATCGTATTGGGTTTATTATTAGCGTGATGCTTAGACCGGAACCAGCATCTCCTCGTAGATTTTTCCACACTTAGCCGCTGCATCTTTCCAACGCAGTCTTCTGACCTCAAAATTGCCGTGGCTTCTCAGCGTCATTTGCAGCGGTGGATATTTCAGTACGGCAACAATCTTGTTGGCGATTTCGTTGACATCCCAGAAGTCAACCTTCAGGGCGTGCACCAGAACTTCCGATACACCGCTTTGCTTACTTATAATGACAGGTACGTCGTTGTCAAGCGCCTCCAGCGGTGCGATCCCGAATGGTTCCGAGACCGAAGGCATAACGTATAGGTCGGCCATCTTGTATATTTTCTGCACGTCTTCGCCGCGTAAGAAGCCTGTGAACAGCACCTTGTGGCCGATTCCCAACTCCGCGGCCATTTCAATCGCCCGGTGCATCAAATCGCCGGAGCCGGCCATCACGAACTTGACGTTATCCATCAGTTCAAGGACCTTTTTAGCAGCATGGAGGAAGTATTCCGGGCCTTTTTGCATCGTAATTCGGCCCAGGAACAGCACAATTTTTTCATCTTTGTCAATGACGGTTTCGTCCGAAGACCATTTTCCGCTGCGCTCGACGCCGTTATAAACGACTTCGATTTTATCACCGCTGACACCGTATCGGCCTATAATAATATTGCGGGTAAAATGGCTAACGGTAATGACCTTGTCGGCCCGGTGCATGCCCTCTCGTTCGATGTCATAAATCATCTGGTTTACATGCTCGCCGCTGCGGTCGAATTCTGTCGAGTGCACGTGTACAACCAACGGTCTTCTACTGATAGCCGATACGGCAATTCCCGCAGGATAAGTCATCCAGTCATGGGCGTGAACAATATCAAACTGCTGATTTTCAGCTAATTCAGCGGCCATAGCAGCATAACGATGAACTTCGGTGTACATGTCGCTGCTGTAGTCTTTTGATATGAAAAGCTGGCTGGCAGAACTGATGCTGCCGCCGAGTATTTCCTGTTTGTGTCTTAATGTTTCTTCGATTCTTTGCTGATAAGTGTCCGGCGTGGAATAGGGCTGTAATGATGAGCTAATAGCGTGAAATTTTACGTTTTTCAACTCGTTGAACTTAACGAACGATGCGGATGTCTGAGAATCCGGGCTCAGCAATTTGACGTGAGTCGCATATTCGCTCTCGACCATCTTGGGAAGAACAAACATAACTTCCATGCCAAGCTGGTCCATTGCCCGGGTAAGGCCATAGCAGGCGGTGCCCAACCCACCACTGATAAAGGGCGGAAATTCCCAGCCTAACATGAAAACTCTCATATAATCACCAGTAAGTATAGCCCCATAATCATTCGTTCAATAATAAATCACGACAGGTTTATAATCACACAACCAAAATATCATACACATATATTTCAGGAAGTACCTGGTTGCACAGCCATATCATAGGCTGCCAATAAGCTCCTTCATCGGCAAGAAATCACCCAATCTTTATCTCATGCGTCAGAAATATTAGTAATTAAGCCAATACCTATTATATAAATTCGGCTTTTAGCAGAAATAAGTTGAAAGAATTTTGATAAAAAGCGTTAATTTTGATGTTGATAAACGCATTTTATAGGTCGATGACTAATTAAAATAAGCCGTTCCACTATAAAAAAGCGGAACGGCTTATTTTAAATACAATATGACTGCTAAGATCTTTAATCAAAAGATGTTAGCATAAAACTTGCCCGCCAGAACAGAAGCGAAGACACTAACGGGCTTCTAACAAGGACTACAGATCTTGTGCTTTGACTGTACTACGGCGATTAGCCTTAGTTCGGGTTATGGCAGCATCAAGCAGACAATAGACCTGATCGCTAATGGCTTCAAGCGCATCGGATGAGGTCATCATCTTTTTGCTTTTAATGTAAGCCTTTACCTTGCTGGCCACAATCAAAGATTCTTTTTTCTTTGCCATTCTAAAACCTCCATATTGACAAGATTAATATGTAATTGGCCGGCGCCAACTCCTTAAGCCCGGCACGCAATCAAGCTTTATTACAAATAACGCACGGAATTTGCAATAAAAAAAAAGCTAAAACGTTAAATTTTTACAGTTAGAGGGTCGATAGTTAAAAATTAGTTGCGAGAACTAATAAATTCAAGCAGATTTTTTTTCATAAGTTCATAAATTTAATTATTTGTGAGCTTTAATTTGACGAAAGGAATCGGGTGAGAGGTTTCTCAAAGAACTGCCCCGACAATCCGGGACAGAAGAAGCTGGATTCCTGAAATTAAAGAGTTTAGGAATAAAATTGTTGTGGAGGAATAAGTAATGGCTAAGCGTAATAAAAAAGGCCATAAGTCGCAAGCAAAGCTTGAAGGATATGTTGTCGTTGCTTTCGCCGAGGATATGGAGCAGGCCACAGAATACAAATCTATTCTGGAGGCTAACGATATCTCTGCTACCATAACCGAGCCGGAAGCGCATGAAATTGCCTCCAAGGAAATTGCCGTAATGGTCCCCGAAGAATTTCTCGATGAGGCCCATGTAATAATTGAATCGCAGCACGCATACGACGATTTCTATGATTTCGCAATGGAAGACGAAGATAATGGCGATTTCGACGACGACTTTTTCGAGGATGACTACTAAAATGGAAAAAGAACGACCTGAAGAGCGTCGCAAAAGCGATGATCGCCGGGGCAGTGTTGTCGACAGGCGTTTGGGCCTGGACCGCCGGCGTGGGCCGGGCAGACGGCTGACCGATGATCGAAAATCCGCTGAAGAAGGGCGAATGTCCGATGAGCAGTTCGATTTTCTCATGGCGATCGACGAATATAAGCGGAAAAATTCAAGGCCCTTCCCCACGTGGACGGAAGTCCTCGATGTCATAAAAGCCTTAGGCTATCGCAAAGTGGCCGAGCCGCAATCGCTCGAACAGACCAAGAAAAAGCAAAAGTCCAAAGAAACAAAGGTGCCTTTGGGAACCTGGCTGGACTAAAACTGGCCCAAGCAGCGAAACACGCCTAAAAGCAGCGCGGGATTTCCCGCGCCCGCCCGCGCAATACGGATAATCTAAGCAAATCGAACCCTTTCCTATCATTTTCCCTGTGAAATTGTTAAAAATCAGCATTTTCTCATCTTGACGCTGTCCGCTGAACGCAGAACACTTAACGCCAATAAATTGGCTTTGTTTGGCTTTGTTTTTCACCGCCAAAAACCGCCCAAAATCATCAAAATCTCCATAAATCTTTACTATTATTGAATTAACATCATTTTGCCTATTTTAACATTGGCTTTGTTTTTTCAAATAGCCTCTCCGGAGAAACTCCCGATTTATTCTAATTTTTGCCTTTTACCTTTTTCCTTCTTTGATTTCTCCATTCTAAATTCATCATTCTACATTCAATATGTTAAGTATTATACGAATATTAGCACAAAAGGTC
Source organism: uncultured Phycisphaerae bacterium (assembly GCA_965372295.1). GTDB lineage: Bacteria > Planctomycetota > Phycisphaerae > Sedimentisphaerales > Anaerobacaceae > JAFGPJ01. Next base: position 1,338 of record CBDVBU010000156.1, on the reverse strand, counting down.
GAGAATATTCTAAAAAAATCTCCGTGAGACGAAGCTTGCTGCGCGTGCCTTGTAATTCCCTTCGAATTGGCTCAAGGCAGGCTAATCAATGGCTAAGTAAGCATGGTGTCAAGAAAAAAAACGGGTGGCTGTCCCTAGTTAGCTCACAATCAACAATATGCTTACTTCTTTGATTAGTTTTTGGGTGCGTTAGGGTCTTCTCCAACTCGGTACTTTATACCAGCAACCTGGTCATCGATTAAATAACCGTCAGGGAAAGGAACCGTGAAAACATTTTCATCAAAGTTCGGGTCGTTCGCAACGACATCAGAAGCACGATAGACGGTCCGGCTGTAAGGGTCTCCAGGTTTTATTGGACTTGATATACTAGTGGCTTCCATCGGCCACCATATACCCTCAGCCACCTCTTTCAATTTAGTCACCCTTATGCGCGTTGAAACCCGCTCACTGCCATCCTCACGGATGCTTATGTTATCATGGCCAAGTAATGCAATTCCGCGGGCAGGGTCAAGCCAATAAGTGATGTGTCCCCATTTTTGGTTTCCTGAGCCAAATTTAATGCACTCGACTCCCTGAAATTCTTCGAGGGCAACTTCAAATGCTTTAGCTTCCAACGCAGCAGGAGAAATAGCAGCCTTGAAGAATCTAGAAAATGTACGACCCTCATCTTTATCTTCGTCACTAAAGAAAAACTGAAATGAGTACCGTGCCCCTGTGCAAATGCGGAGAAAATTGCCTCTTAATTGTTCAGGAGCATCGGCAAGAAGTTTTGCTTCTTTCAAAGGAAATGTTTTCCCACTATGTCCTCTTGTATAATGGACAACCCTGCCGTGCTTGCCGTCAAAACCAACAGAATAGCTGCTCTCTCCATATGGAGCGGGCCCATCTCGCCATCTGAAAACCTCTTTGTGCACGTCTACTCTCGCCCTGCCTTCGGGGCTCCCATTGAACCAGCCGTTACATGAAACATAAATCGGCGTTCGCTGCCACGGCTCACAGGGGTCAGATAAGCTTGTCTTTGTTTCCCCCCACGCCTCTGATTCAATTTCCAGGCTTAAAAAGCGCCTCTCTTCCGCCCCTTCAATTACTGGAATCAGTGCATTTACATCTTCCACTGATAGAGATGACTTTGATTCCTGGGCTTGAACAATTGGTGCTATATTAACCCAAATGAGAAGACAGCCACAGGCCAAAGTGGCTTTTATGTACGAACAATATTTCTCAAACATCACATTCTGCTGCTTCAGACTATTTTGCAGGAACATTGGGCTCTTCGCCGGCAATGTACTTTCTGCCCGCAACTTGATCGTCGATTAAATACCCATCAGGGAAAGTAAC
>CBDVBU010000155.1:0-8029 GCA_965372295.1 uncultured Phycisphaerae bacterium | reverse complement strand
CGGCGCTGATGATTTTATTCGCCGAAAAGGCCGTCCGGTGGTGGATGGCCTCGGTTGTTGTCTTCGGTCTGCCGATTCTTGATACGGCTGTTGCATTGACCAGAAGACTGCTCAATCGCAGACCTCTGTTCGTCTCCGACCGCGGCCATATCTATGACCAGATGATCGATCGAGGAATACCGCTGAAAAGAACCGTCGCGATATGCTACGGCCTGGCCGCTCTATATGCTCTAATCGGGCTCGGTCTGAGCCTCAGAACAAAAATCAGGGCAAGATATGCCTTGATTATATATGTGCTTGTGTTCGCAGTTTCAGGTATTGTGGTCTGGAAAAAAGGTTACCTGAGGATGGAAGGCCTGCGTGGGGCCGTCCCAAAAAAAACGCACGTGGTCAGTCGTGACGCACAGCGGCGTTGAACGAAACCACGATGTTAGAGTTCTTTTCTCAATTTTTTAATTTGGTATTCCGTGGTATTTAGGACTAGTGCAATATCGTAGTCTGTCATGCCATCACCTTTTAGCTGGCCAATGATCTCCTTACGTTTTGTGATAACATTCTTACTTTCATTATCGTCTGAATGTGTATCTGTTCCGTTGAGAATTGCTTCAGTGAAATGTTGACCAGGTGTCTGATAGTAAAATGGCGTATTCAATATAGCACCTTTAACTCCAGAATATCCCAGAAGAATACCCACAAGACGAAGTAGCTTTATTGACACGGTGATATCACATAATTTTCTGCTTTGCAATTCAGACAACAAGCTTTGAGCGGCAGAAAACATCCTCTTTTTATGAGCAGTGTTAGTATCAATACGGTCAATTTGTTTTAGAATTCGCTTTATTACTTGCTTGAAATACTTCTTTCTGTGCTTTGGCTCGTGAACAAGGCCTGCAATATGAAATGCTTTATCTCCTAAAAACATGCGGATTGTGTATTCAAAGGATAATTCCATAGCTACAACCTAAATAATATTCTATAGTTCTGTCCTATCCCATATTAAGATATACTTGATAGCTATATTCATAGTTGATATCACTATTTTCTAATTGCATAACAGTAATTGCATATTAAATGAATGTACATGTCAAGGTGCGATTATTTTTTCTTCAAGAGGACGGAAAGGGATCGGTTTGTAGGACAACGCATCAGCGTCGTCCCACACATACAATATGTTCGTCTTACCGCTTAAAATAATAACGGGGCGGGGGGGATTCGAACCCCCCTACGCTCCATCCCACTCATAATAGGTCAATTTTTGATTGCATATGCCTTCTCCCCTAGTTTTGGAAACATGTCACGCCAGACCGCCCCAGGAGCGCTGTCCCCGCCGCCAGGCAAATCGAAAAGATAGCTATAGTCATGATTTTTACCTCCACATATAGTGCCACATCGATATTGAGTGACGCGGAGTACATGATCCAAGCTGAGAGATCACATACACAACCTCTAATTGAGCCTAGATATGGGCTTCTATAAAATTATTGGCATTTCGAGGATCAGACCTTTCCTTGTTCTCAACGTGTCATTATGTAAACTTAAGCAGGAGTGCCAAGATCAAAATGTTAATAATTACGACATGATCCCTTTAGCTACCATCGTTTTGTTCGCCTTCCTTAGGCCTCAACAAAGATTTCGATTCCAATTGGAATAATTGATTCAGGGCCAAGAATTCAGATAGTTGATTTCGAGAATTCTCATTCAATTCTTTGTGAGCTCTACGATTGCGAAAAGCTCCAAATGTTCCGATAAATAAATTTGCGCGACCTGCTTGTTCGGCAGAAATGATATCGGGCCAATACAAAATTGAGGAGTCTCCCATGAACGCTTTTGAGAATAATTTGGTGCCGTGTTCCTCAATGTCACACTGTGACCGTACAATATCTTCGAGTTTTCTATACCCTAACAAAATTTTATCATCGGGGGCTTCCCAGAAAGTAATTGCGAGGTCGAAAAGTCGGGGATCGATGATTGAATATGGAATCACATTAGGAAACCTACTCCATAGTTTCAACTTGTTCTTGAACTCATCTTTGTAAACGTAGATATAGTCATACCAACGTGCCGGACGGACTGGTTGTGATTCCTCAATTTTCTGTAATTCGGAATACGTTAATCGTGACCCGTCGATTTTCTCAATGATACTCTCATTCACTAAATACTCTTCAATATCGATGTCATATGCATGCAACAGGGCTAGGACATAAGCAAAACCATGAGGCCCCTCACCATGGTAGCCCGAAGAGAATCCTGATTTGATCGCTACTACGCCGTCGTTTTCCATATGAAGAATTAATGCATGATCTTGCTCGCTTGTAATGATTAGAACTCTCGAAATTATATCATCGTACTGCAAGTACCGCAGTACTGCATTCGTGCACGATTCTGTAATTCCAGCCATCCCTACGAATTGAAGCCCTGCACCTTTATTTTTCATTTTTCTCTGGTGAATATAATATTATATGTTTTTTTGATAACATCGATTAACGTACTCATTAAATTAATGATTGGCAATAAAAATTCGGCTACACGCTGGTGAGACGCACGCGTCACTTAAGGGCGAGATACCCTTGCTACAAATAGGTAAAGCCGGTGATAAAATTCACGGTTTTTACGGCGGTCTTTTCGCTTGTCCGTGGGTGCAGAGGTAAATTTACCACCTCGCGGGCTGTCTTCTCAGCCTCCGGGCACATACCGAGTTCGTAGTCGTATGAAGTCAATGGTGTTTCAATCGGGTGCAGGGGACATTCAAACCAGCTTCCAAGCTCGATTCCGGCTTTAGCCGCCTGCGCTAGAGCCTCGTCTTTCTCAGCGATTCGCACGGGGTATCTCACCATGACCGGTTCGGCCAGTTTCCTGCTGTCCTTGCTGGGCTTCCAGTCTTTGTCCACAAGCAGTTCATCATACAACTGCATCATCTTCCGCCGGTGAGCGATGTTTTTTTCTATCTTATCGAGCTGCCTAATTCCCGAGCGGGCCTGCACCGTACTCATCGATTTGAAGAAATCGCCCGTTTTCACCGGTTCGAATTCACTTGTGCTTGAGGAGCCGATGACCGCCCCTTTTTTCGTGAGGTACCTGAACAGGCTCTGGGCCAGGGCGGTTGTTCTTGGATAGATAAACAGCCTGTAGATTATCAATTGCATCCTGAGCATAAAGACTTCCCGGTTCGATGGGCAGCACATTTCATTTGTCGCAAGCGATTCGATCCGGCCGGCCAATTCGCGGTCGCTTGTAATAACTATTCCTCCGAGACCCGTCGTATAAGGTTTGTTCCATTGAAATGAGAAATACCCCGCCCGGCCGAATGTCCCGACCATCCGGCCTTTATATTTCGAACCCAGGGCAAGGCAGCAATCCTCGATGACGCAGATTCCGCTGCTCTGAGCGATTTTCATTATCGTATCCATTTCACATGGATAGCCGTATGTGTGTTGAGCAATGATGACTTTTGTCTTGTTTGTAATCTTTTCTTCCAGCAGATTTACATTCATGTTGAATGTGTTCGGCTCGATATCGACATACACCGGCTTGGCCCCGGCGTACTTAATCGGATTGACATTCATCACGCAGGTATAGCCCGGCAGGATGACCTCGTCGTCCTGGCTGACGTCGAGCGCCCGCAGTAAGGCGTATAGCGCGACTCTGCCTTTCCAGAAGGCAAAGGCCCGCTCGGCGCCGAAGAATCGGGCAAACTTACGCTGGTATTCTTCTATTATCTTTTCCATAGATGCTTTGCTACCTCGACATTTGCATTTTCTCGGGTTTTTTCATGCCGCTTCCTCTCAGGATGGAAAACCTGACAACGCCCCAAAGCGAACCTAATCCGTAGCCGAAATGCAGGATAGTGAAAACCACCGGTGCCAGAGGTGCGTATCGGAAGCCGGATTTATGCCCGACATCCAGCGCGCCGATCACGAGCACTAGCACATAAAAGGCTGCTTCGACCGCCAATATAATCCAAAGCGGCTTCCATAAAAAACCTGCCAATCCCGGCAATAGAAGGGACAAGACGAATAACAAAGGGACTAATTGCCTGAAACTGGCCGGCCTCTTATGTTTCTGTAAAGTCCTTATTCGCCAGAAACCATACTGAAAATACTGCTTCCAGAGTTTACGCAGGGAGCCTCGCGAAAAATATGTGCTTTGTATCGATTTCGACATCCATATTTTCCCGCCGGCCAGGATGATTCTCAGGTTGAATTCATCATCCTGGTTGCGCACCAATTCCTCGTCGAAGTAGCCGATCTTATCGACGATCCACCTGTGGTGCGTGCCGAAGGCGAGCGTATCGACCCAGCCTTCGTAATCTCCCAGCCTGAATCGTGAGTTGCCCACGCCAATCGGCGAGCGCATCGTTGAAGCAATTGCCTGGCCCACAAAACTATCCGCTACTGTTTTAATATAGCCGCCTGCGACCCAGGCTTCCGGATGTTCGTGTAGGCACCGGATCGATTTAGCGATAAAATCCGCTGGAATCTCTACATGTCCATCCACTCGAATGAACAAATCGCCTCGTGCTGCCTTAAGGCCGATATTCATCGCCGCCGGAGCAATCCGCTTCGGATTATCCAGCATCATTACCCGGCTGTCCGCCTGAGACAGTTGAGCCACAATTTCTCTCGTGCCATCATCGCTCATCCCATCCACAACGAGAATCTTCATCCTCTCGGCGGGATAATCGTTATCCAATACGCTTCTTATCGCCCGCTCTATAAAATCGGCCTCGTTGCGAATCGGTATGATAATAGTTACAAAAGGTGAATCCTGCATGAGGTTTCTTCCGATCAGACAACTCATTCTATATTACATGAAAGTAAGAGTGCATCAGCGGCAATTATAAATCCAGGAAAAATACAATGCTTTCTCCGGATTTGCCGCTTTGGTGCCAACCGTGTTTCTTGTAGAACGCCACGGCACGGCTGTTCTCGCTGACGACAGATAGAGTAAGTCGCTCGTATCCTTTGGCCTTACAGGCAAGCTGGAAGGACTCGATAAGTTTTCCGGCGACGCCGGTCCCTTTATAGTCCGGCAGAACGCAGATCGACAGCAGGTTACCTGGGCGAACTACAGCACTTGGTGCTTTAGCATCCCCCGAATGAGCAGCGGTACGCTTTCGTTGTAATTTCCTGGCGAGCTCCTTAAGGAGCACGTGACGCACAAGTCGTTTGCTGATAAACTTCCAGAAAATAAGGTGGGGATAGCGGAACAGCGCCGAGCTTAGAAATTCATTCCGGATATGGGGATCGCCGCCTACTGCCAGGCCGGCGACTTTGCCGTCGGCATCAACGGCAACGAGGCAAATGCTTCTGCGATGCTTAATGAAAAATAGATAAAGTGCGCAAAGCCAATGATAACCCATCTCGGTCATAAGGCGTCCCGGGAAGGACTTAATATGGCACTGAACCATGCCCTGAATGTGTACATCCTGGGCCTCTGTGACTTTAACGGCGCCATCGGCAGCTAAATCATTATTAGTCTTTTTCATTATTTATTTCTTGCTGACGGCCTCGATAAGCACGTTTTCGAGACGGTTGGCCAATTTGACTCGGTCGAATTCCCGTTCCGCCAATTCACGCGCATTTTTGCCCATTCGTCGGCATAGCTCACGATCAGCAGCCAGCTCTTCCAGCGCATCGGCCAGCATTTGAGGGCGATCGGCATCGAGGCACCTGCCGCATTTGTTTTTCTCTATCGTTTCACCCAGCCAACCCGGAACGTTGATCAGCACGGGCTTTCCCGCCGCTAGGGCATCGAACATCTTGTTCGGAGACCACGTGTGCTCTTTAGCTGCCCGGTAAATAGTCATGCACACGTCGCACCCGGCAACAATTCGAGCGAGCTGCTCCTTGTCGGGCACGAGGTTATTAAAGATAACATTCGTCAGTTCGTATTTGCTTGCCATCTTTTCCAATTCGGCACGTTTTCCGCCGCTTCCGTGCAGCACGAAGACGATTTTGTTGTTGCCTCGTTCGGCTAAGATTCGTGCGGCCTCGATTACATACTCCAATCCGTTCGCCAAACCCATCGCCCCGAAGTAAATCGCGGCGAATCTGTCTCCTAATCCGAGCCGCTGGTGCTCTACCGAGCCGTCAACATCCGGGCTGAACAGCTCCAGGTCGCTGGCGTTCGGGATTACCGTCACTTTCCCGGCCGACACGCCCGTGCGGACGATGCCTTCTTTCATGCCGGGTGACAGGGCGACGATATGCTTTGCCCCTGTGTATATTTTTTTTGCCATTCGCTCCAGCCACAATATGGCCAGCGGATTTTTCAAAGCTCCGACGTTAACCAGCGCTTCGGGCCAGAGGTCGCGTACCTCGAAGACGAACGGTACCTTGAAGTGTTGCCCCAGGGTAAGGCCGGCCAGCCCGATTGTCAGCGGCGTGTGCGTGGCAAAGACCACATCGGGCGCGGGGAGTTTCTTGCCGACACGGCAGGCCGACCATGCAAAATGATAGAACTTGAGCATCCGCTGCGAGCCGCTCATGCCGGTGCCAACCTGTGGGTCGTTGTAGGCCGCGGCAATCGCAACCACGTTAATTCCTTCGGTTTCGAACTCGGCGTATTGTCTGCCTTCGGGCACGGGAAACTCCCGGTTTGCCAGACCCGAGGTTATCATTGTCACGCGATGACCCTTGCTCACAAGGTACCGGGCAAATTCGTAGGACCGCGTCCCCGTCATTCCTTTTCGCGTAGCAAAATATTGGTGCAGATAGAGAATGTGCATGTTTGTGATATTACCAGTAAATGCCTTCGTAGCCGTCAGCAGTGCGATCTACGCCCCTGATGTCCGCCAGGTCCAGCACGCGGATTCCGGCGTTGAGCCACTGCCGAACACAATCGGCGTCTACGATTTGTTGGTTTATAATTATAAAATCTGTTTCCATGAGCTCTTCCAGTGAGCTAACGAGCAGCTTCTCCAGATGGCGCAGCGTCTTTTGAACCTGTTGCTTATTGCTGCCTATCAGCCGCTCCGGCTGGACGACCGGGTCATAAATCCTCAGTTGTATTCCCTCGCCGAGCAGCGCTTTGGCAACCTTCACAAAGGGGCTTTCGCGCATATCGTCCGTGTTCGGCTTAAAAGCCAGGCCGACCATCCCGACCGCGCCGGGTTGATATTTAAGAATCCGCCGGACAAGCTCGTTGATCTGGCTCTCGTTACTCTGGAGAACGCTTTCCAGCATCGGAAGCTGCAGCGATTTGAACGAGGCATATCGCAGAATAGCGCGAAGGTCCTTGGGCAGACAGGAGCCGCCGAATGCGAAGCCTGGGCGAAGATATCGAGGGCTGATATTGGACTTTGTGTCGGCGCAGTAAACATCGGCAACCCGGCGGGCGTCCACACCTGCCGACCGGGCGATAGCTGCGACTTCATTCGCAAATGTAATCTTCAAAGCGTGCAAAAGATTGTCACTGTACTTGACCATTTCGGCCTCGTTGAGTCCCATGCGGAACGACGGAGCATCGTATTTTTCATAGATATCCAGTAGTAAATCTCCTGCGCCCGGATGGGCTTCGCCGATAACGATTTTAGGCGGTTTGTCGAAATCATCGACCGCCGAACCTTCCCGCAGAAATTCGGGATGGAAAACAAGATGGATATCTTTTCCCACCGTTAAGCCGGATTCCCTTTCCAGCAGGGGAATGACAAGATCGGCTGTGGTTCCCGGAAGACAGGTGCTTCGAAGCACGATCAGAGGACGGGCTTTCGAATTGCGAAGTTCTCGTGCAATTTGCACTATAACATTCTCAACTGCCGAAAGGTTGATTCCTCCGTCCGGCTCGGATGGGGTCCCCACGCAAATCCAGGCCATCTGGCTGTTCGTAAGGGCATCATGAGCTTCGGTTGTAGCTCGGAGCCGGCCGTCCTTGTGACCTTCACTGAGCAGCTTGGCGACGCTAGGTTCCTGGATAGGCGAGCGTCCCCGTTTCAGGTCTGCTACTTTTGCAGGGACCGAATCCACACCGACAATCTCATGCCCATCTCGCAACAGACATGCCCCGCTGACAACTCCCACATAACCCATGC
>CBDVBU010000154.1:0-8039 GCA_965372295.1 uncultured Phycisphaerae bacterium | reverse complement strand
GATAAATCGGTTCCGGCACCATTTGCTTTCGTGAATGCACCATTAGCCGCCACCAGAGAGGCAATTGCAAGACCAACCAACAGCACTGCAATTAACACCTCGATAAGTGAAAAGCCGCTTTTGTATTTTGTATTTCGCATCTCGCTGGTCCTTAATCGTTACGCGTACCCCGAGCCGGTGCCGGAGCAACAAATTCATTTGCCCATCACAATACTGGACATTCTGAAGATCGGCAGAATTATACTCATCGCAATAAAGCCAACCAAAGCACCCATGATTACAATCATGATCGGCTCGATCATCGACGTGACTGCTTTGATCGTCGTTCTGAGTTCTCTCGCGTAGAAATTGGCAATATCTCTCAGTACGTCGCTCATCGTCCCTGAATCTTCGCCGCTTCTTAACATTTGCACGACATTACTCGGCATAAGATTATACTTGGCCAGGCTGGAAGCAATTTTATTACCCTGACGAACCTCCTCAAAGACGCCAAGCCACATTTTCTTATGAAGAACGTTTCCCGCAATTTGGGCTGTTATCGAAATCGTATTCAAGATCGGCACACCGGCTTTTGTAAGCACGCTCATCGTGTGCATACTCCTTGTGATATAAAGATTTTGGCAGAGCGATTTGATCAGAGGCAGGGACAATTTTGTCTTGTCCCACCAGAGCCGGCCGTCTTTAGTACCGACAAAATACCAAAACGCCCAGAAGCCGGCGCCAATCGCCGGAAAAATCAAGAACCAGTAACCGCGCAGAATTGCACTGCTGGCCATTAAAACTTTGGTTGGAGTCGGCAGCAGATGCTCCTTGCCCGCAAAGATCGCAGTGAACCTCGGCAGAACAAAACACAGCAGGAATACGGTCACTACTACCGCCATGACAGCTATGATGACCGGATAGACCATCGCTCCTTTGATCTGCGAGCGAGTTTCGGCTTCGGAATCCAGATACTCCGCCAGTTTTTGGAGCATTCCACTGAGCGAGCCGCTAATCTCTGCCGCAGCCACCATGTTGATATAGAGATCGCTGAATGTCTGAGGGTGCTCGGCAAGCGCCTGGGAGAAACTTTGTCCGGCTTCGATTCGATTTTTTAAATCGAAAATGACCGCCTTGAATTTCCTGTTTTCGTTTTGTTCGGCTATCGATTCGAGCGAATCCTGAAGGCTGATCCCCGCACGGACCATAACCGCAAGCTGATTCGTAAAATTCAGGATGTCCTTTCTGCTCGGCCCTAAATCCACTCTGAACTGGCTGACTTGTTGCCAGGCGCTTTTTTGTTTCTTCCTGTAGGAATAGCTTGGTTTAGGTGCAGATTCCCGAGGTCTTTTGCTCTGCTCCCACGGAGCTTGGTCATTTTGCCGATTTTCTGCAACTGCCGTTGCACCCTGGTTATTTTGTAACGATTCTTCAGGCATATTTACATGCTCCATCTTTCTGCATTGACTGCCCCGACCCTGTCCTGTCCCAATCTCTTTATGGTGACAAGTTTCGCACCTGCGAATGCAGCGGCTGGTTATTGCTGCAGAACGGCAGCCTCTTCAGCCTCTTGAGGTGGCTGAACAACTTCAAACTCACCAACCGGTACGAGCGTCTTCTCCATTTTTGCAGGATTACTCGAGCGCATTATTGCTTCATCCCTGTCTATGTAACCCTTGAAGTACATATCGGATATGCTGTTGTCCAGGTTTTGCATACCCAGTCTCCGGGAGGTCTCTATAATATTCGGAATCTCATAGATTCTGTTCTCACGAATGCAGTTTCTCACCGCGGAGGTACACAGCAATATTTCCGTACAGGGAACCATTCCCGGCTCATCGATCCGTTTGAACAGCGTCTGCGAGAGCACCGCCTGCAACGTATTGGCCAGCATTGTTCGAATCTGATTTTGCTGGGCCGCCGGATAGATATCGATAATACGTTCGACCGTCTGCGAAGCGTTGATTGTGTGCAGCGTACTGAAGACAAGGTGTCCGGTTTCAGCAGCAGTTACTGTCGATCCGGTGGTCTCCAGATCTCTCATCTCACCTACCATTATAATGTCGGGGTCCTGCCGCAGCGCGTGTTTAAGCCCTGACGCAAATTCAGTACAGTCTGAGCCGATTTCCCGCTGTTCTACCATACTGTTTTTATTTTCTATCATATACTCAATAGGGTCTTCCAGCGTAATTATGCGTTTTCGATACTTGTTATTTATCAAGTCCACCATCGCCGCCAGTGACGTACTTTTCCCGGAACCGGTGTGGCCGGTTACGAGCACAAGACCTCTTGGCAAATCGGTCAGCTCTTTGACTATCGGCGGCAGGTGCAAGTCATCCAGGGCGGGAATCTGGTTCGGAATCACTCTGAATGAAATTGCAATTGTATCGCGCTGATAGTGAGCGTTAACTCGGAATCGATGACCGTCATCGAGGGTTGTCGAAAAATCAAGGTCTTTTTTTTCTTCAAACTTTTTGAATCTGTTTGGCCCAATCATAGAAAGGACCATTTCTTTGGCATCCTCGTTGCTGATGGCGGGGAACTCCAGTTCGGCTAATTCGGTATTCCTTCGCAATATTGGCGGCATCCCAACGTTAATATGCAAGTCGCTTGCTCCGTGGTCTATCACGTTTTCTAATATCGTTTTTATGTTTACCATTTCACCTTCCCTCAAAGAGTTTTTTAGACGATATTTTTAGTACAAACAGTAGTCTCAATCAGACAAATTAAGCATGACCTCCACTGCCTCTGATTGGGTGCCCGAAGGCCCATTATTGCGATCCGGATTCCATTCGAGCTTAACGAAACTATCGCCGATTTGGCGAACTTTGAAATCTCTTATATAATCTCCCTCATAGAGAATTTTATCACCGATCATGCAGCAATCGCCCCTGTCCGATTGCATAATACTCAGAAGCCGCATTTCCTTTGCCTTTTGTCTTATTTGCCTTTGCTTGACCATTTCAGTGTCAATTTCGGGAACTTTAATCTCAATGCGGGCTTCTTCTTTCACATTGGCAGAAAGCAGCTCAAGCTTAAAAGGATTTTTAATCAGCTCGCCGACCTTGACCTGGAGCACGTCGGAAAACTCATAGAATTTCCTGACTATCTCATCCATGCTGTTGAACATTTCCGACTTGACGCCGGTTAGTCGGGAAATGGCCGCCTCAATCTGCGTCTCTTCAGTGATATCAGATGCTGCCGAGGCCGCCTTTGGTGTGCTCTTTTTGATCATATACCCGAGGCACAACAGGCCCATAATAAACAGAATGGCAAGCAACGTCGTGCTCTTGCGGGTTCGTTTTCCATGAGTTGCGACAGTAAGGTATTCCTGCTCCTGTGGCTTTTCGGTGCCGTCACCTGGCGCCGTTTCGCTGGCGGCATCCGGTTGTTGTGCCGGTAAATCCCCGTTACCCTGATCACGTAAAAAAGACAACATAGCTAAGCTCCATTAATTTTGTATCTGATTCAGGTTAAAGTTTCCTTTTAACTGATGTTATTCTGGAAAAATATACTCACAATAAAGTCTGCTGCTATTCGACCGTCATCGGTCATTTGCTTTTTTATTTTGAGTTCGCGAATCTTCATTATCCGCGGGAGATTCTCAAGCTCTAAAAGGAACGAGTAAAACGAGCTGAAATTGCCCTCCAGCTCCATTTTTAACGGCTGTTCTATATAGCCGCTATTGTTTTTATCCTTGAGTGTTCGAATTGTTTTAGGTTTGAGACCTTCCTTTTGCGCAATTACAGTAACCTGTTCGAGCACTTCGTGAATCTGACTTTTCAGAGGCAGCCTGCTTTCGAAAAATCCTATCGCTTCCTGCAATTGCTCAAGCTGCTTTGAGAGACCCTCTGCCGCTGCGGTTGCTTGTTGGAATTTGGCTAATTGAGCAAATTTCGTATCGACCCGCCCTTTGACCTCAGCCAAATGTGTGTTGGCCGGCTTAATCATATATTGATAACCAACCACAGCCACTCCTAACAGTAAGACGAAGAAAACCGCTTTTCTAAAATTACCTGTCATAATTATACCCTCGTTTTAACGATGAACCGATTTGCCACCGGGGCCCCGATCAGGATCCTCAACCAGCAGCGGCATTAAAAATTCCATACTGTATTTTCAGCCTTGTTCTTGATCCCCTCGATGTCTTCCCTGGTGAGATGGACATTTTTCCTGAGCATTGCACTCAATTTGAATTGCCTTAACGTACTATCCGGGAGTTTGAATTCTTTTGACTCCACGAGTGCTACGTTATCCAGCAAACTCGAATTACTCAACTGCTCGATATAGCTTGCGACTTGAAGATCACTCGGAGCCAAACCTCCTATGTCTATATGTGTCTCCAGCAATTTCTCAGGATTCTCAGGGGCGCTACTCTGCGATTGAGAATCTGCTTTCTGGACCTGTGCCGCCTGAAATTTGCTTGTTTTTGCAACTGCGGGATTTCGCTTCGATTTCTTCTGAACCAGTTTCACCTCTGAAAGTGATACGCCCGGGGGTAAATTATTCGTCAGCGATGCCAGCAAAATACTTCTCGGCACAGGTTCAAGCAGTTCTGCGGTTGTAAGGGCCGTCTTCATCATTTCTCTTTTTTTGGTTTGAAGCTCCTCGAACTGCTTTATGGCCTCTCTTATCTCGGTCATCCTGGCGTTTATCAGTTCTTCGCTGGTATAACAGGCACGCTGGCGTATCTTGATGGAGATAAATGAGCCGCCTAATGCGATCATCACCACCGCAAACAGAACAAGGTATATCAAATTCGTTCTGCGGGATTCGTTGCTTTGGGCATAATCATCAGGAACAAAGTTTATATTTACCATTTTGTAAGTTTACCTCCTTTTTTCAGGTTGCCGAACAGACTTTGCCACGTCCCGGCGCCCCCGTTTCTACGATAAGCTAAGTCCGAAGGTAACAGCCCAGTTGACGGGACAATCTCTTCTTTCTATCTGGTCATCCAGGAGCCCTTTGTCATGCTCGATGTCCCTGCTCAAACGACAGGATTTAGCTATTTCCACTGCCGCCAGACAATCACCCACCTGTGCCGGCATTTCCAGTTGCCTTGCTATCGTTGCGCAAGTGTCTTTTTCCACGGACTGGCCCGAAAGAAAAATCAAACGTTCTATTGGAACGTTCCGGTACATCATGTTGAACTGGCGTTTGCAGCCGGTTATCTCCATCACAAGTCTCGATATTGTTTGCTCGTCAACAAGTTGTTTGAAGCTTATTGCCACCGAATGAGCAAAGAGCAGATTCTTATGGCGGCAAATAACGACGTTTGTACAGTTTTCCTCGATACAAATGAGCATTACAACTGCTTCAAGGTCGGATTTACGCCGGCCGAAAAATTTGACATAACAATTTGTCAGAGCTAAAGGCCAAACACCAATGGACTTGGTTGACAAACCTGCTTTTTCATATATTGCCAGATGCCTCTCGATAATTGTTCGTTCGGTTGCCATTACCAGAACATTATCCTGCTCGGTCTCGATGTATTTCATCATTGTATTTTCTTCGAGAGGCTCGAACGGAAGTTTCTGCTTTATCTTCGAGAAGATGGCATCGTGGGGCTTGCTGTCTTTTGTCTTCGGCATTTTTATATGATCGATAAATACGTCACTTTCAGGTATTGCCGCTATGACCTCTTTGCCCCGAAAATCACCGTATGCCGTCAATAAGTGTATGTTCTCAATAGCCCATCTTTGCCAGTCACTGCTGCCCGGTTCGATGTTATCAGGCCTTTGTTTTCTGTTGCCTGCTATTACACTGATACCTTGTCCGTTGCTCCCAAGCTGAGCCAGCTTAAGACTGTCATGCCTGACGTCAACGCCGATCGAATACGTATTGTTTTTCAAAAGTCCTAACATATTATATTGCACCTGTATTAAATGACTTGGCTCTATGCTTTTTTACATCAACCGTGATTCCAACTAAAATATATGAAACAGAACCCAAGTCAGCCAAACACCGGCCAAAATATTAGGCACTCATTTGGCAAACAATTGGTACAAATTGGACCAGCTTCTGATAAAAACTAAGATCGGGATTGATCGAGGCCGTTTTAGGGCTTCTGAACGAAGTGAACCATTTTGAAGTTTTCCGATAATAAAAACTTCTTAAAAGCAGTAATATTTTCATTAAGAAGTGATTTTACTGAAAATGGTCACTGTTGATCGCAGAAGTTCGCGGTGGCAGGCGTAAGAAACAGAAAGTTTATGGGACCAATAAGACCTTGTATGGTGTGCACAGCACACCATTTTCAAAGTTGGTGGGCAATGCCCATCCTACATCTCGATCACTCGGCCTTGAGGCGGCGTTTCATTAAATCGGCAATCGCTATTTGCACTGGCTTGTTTTCAAACAGCACTTTATAAATCGCCCGTGTAATCGGCATCTCGACGCCATATCGCTCGGCAAGAGCAATAACCGATTCACAGGTGGCAATCCCCTCGACAACCGATTCGGTGGCACATTGGGCTTGTTCAATAGTTTGCCCCTTGCCTATCCTTTCGCCGAACGATCGATTTCTTCCCGTAGGGGAGATACAGGTCGTGACTAAATCACCCAGTCCGGTTAAGCCCGAGAAAGTCTGCGGCCTGGCTCCCATCGTAATTCCCAGGCGTTTGATCTCCGCAAGCCCCCTGGTCAGAAGGGCCGCCTTGGCGTTGTCTCCGGCACCTGCGCCGTCTATAATTCCCGCGGCTATGGCGATTACGTTTTTCATTGCGCCGGCTAATTCGACGCCGACAATATCCGTATTCGTATAAACACGAAACCAGGGGACATTGTCGGAAAATGTATGCTGGATTTCTTTTGCCAATGATTCATCTCGGGACGCCGAACAGGCCGTCGCCGGCAGTTTCCTGGCCAACTCATCCGCTATCGTTGGTCCGCTGAGCACCGCCAGCCTGATTTCGTGCTGCGTACTGCGTGCTGCGTTCTGAGTCGCGGAACGCGGAACGCTGAACTCAGAACGAAGTATCTCCGCCAGTATCTCGGTCGGACGCAGCAGCGTATCATTTTCAATGCCCTTGGCAACTGAGACAATAGGAACACCTCCATGGACGTGCTCTTTGAGCCGACTCCAGATCTGTCGCATAAACTGGCACGGCACGGCCGAAACAAGCAGGTCGGCTCCGGATATTATACGCTTATCATCATGCTCAAACTCAAGCTCTTCGGGCAGCTTGTAGCCGGGCAGAAATTTTTTGTTCTCGCGATCATGCGCTATTTGTTCCAACTGCCGGCGGTCATAACCCCAAATCCTCGCCGCTATGCCCTTCTCGCAAAGCAGCATACCCAAAACAGTCCCCATACCGCCATCGCCGATTATAGCAATATTCTTAAACATAGAGGCAAATTAAACCAACCGGCACAGGGAATGTCAATGTTGATGTTGTTATTGCTCATCAAGGCAGAGCACTAATTGAGAATATAGTAATAATATACGAGCGAAGAATAATTTGCCGGTGTATCGTTATGATTGCCGTGTTCGGTTGAAATGGTTATCGATTTTTTGAAGTGAATCTTGCCCGGCCAGAAGCGATAGGCGGTGGTTGAACCATTTACCTGACCAAAAACATCAATCAGGTCTTTTGTCTTCGGTTGACCAAATAGCGGCAGGGAATAGGGATTCGTCAACCAGAAAGTAGACCAGCCGCCCTGGTATTCATCTTCATGGCCCGTGCCGTGGAAGCGGGGCTTCTCCTCGCCGTCGATATAAATACGCATATCGCCTTCCCACCATCGCTTCCTGTCGGGTTTGACAGGCTCTACCGTCATGACCTGACCGATAATCGCCCCCGTACCTTTATAGTCAAACAGGACATAGTCTTTAGGGTCCGTGATTGGCCATGCCTGGTTATACCTGGCGCCAAAGTATCCTATGGCTACGTCCTTTTGTTCTGCCGGGAATCGATTGGTGTAGCCGACTTCACAGAAGAATTCTCCGCCGGATTCGTAACTTCTGTTTTGAATGGTTATGCGAATACCATTCTTGAACG
This sequence comes from uncultured Phycisphaerae bacterium, assembly GCA_965372295.1. Classification (GTDB taxonomy): domain Bacteria; phylum Planctomycetota; class Phycisphaerae; order Sedimentisphaerales; family Anaerobacaceae; genus JAFGPJ01. The sequence continues at coordinate 60 of CBDVBU010000154.1, read as the reverse complement.
GCATGGGCAAATAGCAGTAGTAGGTCCCGGAATTTGACATGCCCACAAAAAGGCTTCTAA
>CBDVBU010000153.1:0-8049 GCA_965372295.1 uncultured Phycisphaerae bacterium | reverse complement strand
GACGGCAGCGCCCCGGCAGACTGCGACAGAGCGTAATTGCGCCAGGCCGTGTTGAGCACTGAGCGCGTCATCGCACAGGCCGACTGCTGGTAGAGCAACGGCACGCGATTGGCGTATCGCAGCACGCGGGCAAGCCCTTCAGCCTGTAGGGAACCGCCGTACGCAAGCCCGGCCTCTATCTGGAAGGGATTGCCTCGGTAAACTGCGGGCGGCCGGGTGACCGAAGTATAGAAATCGGCTTCGATCTGCTTCTTCAAGCCGGTCAGAATCAACGTCTCACCGATCGGGCAGAGGCAGTCCGTGCGTGGATTCATTATCTTCGTTTGGTTGATAGCTTTGAACAGGTTGTCGGCCTCCTGCCGGGCAATGCGCGTCGGCCGGGACCGCTCGGACACCTTTGCTTTCTCACAAATCGTCTTCGCTACCTGGCTGCTGACACGGGAAAACTCGGAATGGAGAAATGACTGAAGAGTGCGTGCCTTGGTATCGTGGAGCATCTTTATGAGTACACCTAATTCCACGCCGTAAGGATGCGGCTTGATCTCCCTGGTTTGAACGGGCAATTCATTCGACGCCCTCTTGTACTTTTTTGTCTCGCCGTTCGGAGTGACGAACTGAAGCGAAACATGAGGATTCGCGATAGCGGTCTGTTCAAGATATTCCTCCACCGATTGGCGGCCCTTCTGAAACTTGGCCTCCAACTCTATATCGACTTTTGTGCCGCGTTGGACCGGCCAGTCCACGGTTTCATCCACAATAATGCGCGGTTCGTTCCTCTTTGTATCGATTTCGAGCTCGTAATGATGTGCCGGCTTATTGCGCGAGGTCTTCGACGTTATGGATATAGGCTTGCCCGTGGTGAGTTGACCGTACATGCCGGCCGCGGATATACCTATGCCCTGCTGACCTCGCGACATCTTGAGCCGGTGGAATTTAGAGCCGTAAAGAAGCTTGGCGAAAATCTTGGGAATCTGCTTTTTGAGTATGCCCGGCCCGTTGTCTTCGATGGTTACTCGAAAGCGCTCCTCTTCCCTGCCGGGTGCGATGATCACCTTCACCTCCGGCAGTATTCCTGCCTCTTCACACGCGTCCAGGGAGTTGTCGACTCCCTCTTTTATGGTTGTCAGCAGGGCCTTGCGAGGGTTGTCGAAACCGAGGAGGTGGCGGTTTTTTGTGAAGAACTCCGCAACTGATATCTCACGTTGTCGTCGCGCCATGTCTTCTGCCGTGGAGTGACGTGGAACATCTTTCCTGGGAGTTTCTTCGACCGCCTTCCCGGCTGCTTTCGCTACCTTGAGCCTGGTCTTCTTCGAGGCACGAGTTTTTTTCTTTCCGACCTTCTTGGTAACTTTGGCCTTCGACTTTGCCAGCTTCTTCCTTGCTTTTCCCATAGACTCGGCTCCTTCGTCTTATGTTGGGATCGGACCAGACGGCATCGCCAAATGTCGCCCTATGGACATGTGTAAACCGTCCCATTTCTGTGACGCCGGATGATAACAAACAGCAGCGTTTCCGTCAAGTTTGCATTACCCAGTAGTCTGTCAAGCTTAAATTTGTAAGTTGTCATTCCCACAATTAGGTGGCAACCTCAAAGCCAAAGGCTTTGGGGATGGTGAATACAAGAGAAACCATCCCCAAGCTGCGCTTGAGGCTGCCACCCTTCCAGGCTATCAAATCAAATTTGACAGACTACTATGGATAACGTGAGATCAGAAGACTGTAGAAATCCAGCAGCGAAGGGCACTGCTGTTATCTGCTTCTTATAACTTGGCCACACCTGATACGGATTCGTAAAGTCGAGCGTAAGTACAAGGTTTCAGTCCCAGGCGCCGGGCATGAGCGAAAGTCAGCTCAAGCATTTTCATGTCCGGATCGAACTTGTCCAGGGACCACGGGTGCCAGATCAAAGAGACGAATGATTTACCCGACTTTGTTGCTCTGTCCAGAAAAACCCTGTTGATGTTAAATTCATCCTTTGGAGTTTTGCAGAAACCGCCCGCTATCGCTTCCGGAAAAGGCGAAGGCCATAATGTGAGCCTTCTTGGTCCCCACTCGTTATGGTCTTTGAGAAGATTTTCATGCCAGCCGTGGCCGGGCAGCTCCCATATTTCAGGAAAGCCCTCATCCTTATAGTTAAACGGCTCCCGCAACATCGCCGGGAGTGAATAGTCCGGTCCCCAGAGAAGGCTGCTGACATACTGAATACCTGCCTGGCGAAGTAATTCTAATACCGGCTGTTCGCCTTTAAGTGCATTGTCGAAACCGCAGCCCGGCCGCAAACCGATGCAGGGTCGCTCGAAGACACGCTCGACGGCATCTTTTCCTTCGAAGATTTCCTTTCGTTTTTCCTCCAGTGAAATGGCCGGGCCGCAGAAATCATTGTCGCGCAGCATCCGATGTGAATAAGTGTGCGTGGCAATCTCGAAAAGAGGATCATCCAGAAGTTCACGATATTCGGCGGGATTAGCGTCGAGCGTCTTGCCCAGCATGAAAAATGTTGCCGGCATTTCGAATCGCCTGTGGACCTCAACGATCTTACGGCACGCCACAAGGCAGTCCGGCGACTCAGTATCGTAGGCTGCGATGTAGCGAGTTTTCTTTTGCCTGCTGTTCCGGGTATTTGACTGGCAGGATAGGACGCTTGCTCCGATCCCGCATACAACAGTTGACCTGATAAAGTCTCTTCTGGAAATATTGTGCATTGGCAATCTCACTCAGTATTTCAACTGGCCGGCCTTGGGTGTGGCCTTGCCGATGTTGGGCGTCACGTCAACGTTGGCGTTTCGCATGGCCCAGGCCAGACCGCCGGCAATAATCCCCTGGACGTGGGGATTGGTCCAGATGTCGTCACGGTGCCCGAAGGATGTATAGAAGACCCGTCCCTTGTTGTGCATGCGTGCCCATGTCATCGGGAACGGCGGCCGCTGGTAACAGTCGCCCTCCATTCCTTCGTTGTCCTCGATCAGTATTACGTGCAGGTCTTTGGCGAAATTCTTCAGGGTGTACCACTCTTCTTTCAGCGACACATTTTGGCCGAATTCTTTGACTCCCGGAAACTCCGGCGAGGCAGCGCGTATCGTCGCGTTCTGCTGGGCGCCGTGGACGATAAATTCGCCGCCGATCATCGCGATATAAGGATCAACTTCGGTTTGGTTCTCGTTTCTTGGCCCCTTTGAATGGAACGAGTCTGTGGCGGAGTGAAAGCCGACAAAGCCTTTGCCGGAAGCAATGGCGTTCAGGAGTTTTTCTTTGCCCTCGGGTGTCATGGGCAGCGTCTGCTGTTTGTTCGGCTTGGTCAGGACCCCGCTGGTGTAGAAGGCAATAGCATCGTATTGGTCGAGGTTGCCGTCGAACACCCGGCCGTCCTTTGTCGAAACCACCTCGAATCCGTGCTTTTTGCCCAGCTCATTTAGAATTCTCTCCGAGATGCTTGGCTGACCGTTCTTGCGTTTTACGGCTTCATGCTCATAACCGGCCGACCGCGAAAAGTAGAGAACCTTCTGTTTCTTCTTGTCGGCGGCGGCAACCCAGTGTAATGGAAACGCCGAAGCTCCGAGCACCGCAGCGCCCGTTGCCGCCAGTATATCTCTACGGTTCATTCTGTTTTTACTGTTATCCAGGCCGGGTGTCGAGGCTTTTTTCTGTTTTACGCCCGAAGATTTTATTTCATTCGACATCGCTATTATTAACCTCCAAATCTTTACGCTGCTTTGATGTTTTCCTTGTGTTGACAAGGCTACGACTGCGGAACTATAGAATGGCGAGACAGTACCAATCGCACTCTATTTACTCTCTCCCGGCTGAGCGGCTTGTCAATCAACTGTCTGCTGTCAGAGCTTGTACAACTCCTCGTCTTCAAGCACGCTGAAGCCGGCTGATGTTACGATTTCCTCGGCGTTCGTCCCTGCGAGGTTTTCTATCTCAAGGCAGCACACGCCCTTGTTGTGCGGCTGCAGGACAAAACCGTAAGCATCAATGATGTTGATGTTATGGTCTGCCAAAGCTGTCGTAAGCTTATGGAAATTGCCGGGCTTATCCGGCACATAAATAGCAAGTATGTCCTTTAGAGCGCACGCGCAGCCCAGGTCCGCCAGGGCCAGATAAGCTTCGCTCGGCTTATCCACGAGCAGCTTCAAGAGACCGTACTCACCTTTGTCCTGGATTGTAAAGGCTCTGATGTCGATATTGCTCTTAAGCAGGTTTTCCGAAATCGACTTGAGCCTGCCTGCTCTGTTATCGACAAAAACGTTAAGTTGTTTTGCCATATTCGGTCCCCTATAGTTTCGATCTTTGATCCACTACGCGCTGGGCTTTACCCTCGGAAACCGGCAGCGCACCAGGCTCATGCAGCTCTATGACGGCATTAATTACAATCGATGAGCGGAGCTCTTCTTTGATCCTGTTCTTAAGCGCATCGAGCTGCGAGGCTTCACCAAGAAACATCTTCGGATAGATTTCGACTTTCACCGTGAGCCTGTCCAGCGAGCCCTTCTTATCGACGTAAATCTGGTAGTTCGTCCCCACCTCGGGGATCTGCATGATCTTCTCTTCAATCTGGGAAGGAAACACGTTGACGCCGTTAATGATGAGCATGTCATCGGTTCGGCCCAGAATGCGTGACAGGCGGCGGTGCGTTCTGCCGCATTCGCACTTGTCGGGGTGCAAAAACGCAAGGTCACGCGTTCTGTATCGCAGAATCGGTGTTGCGTGACGTATGAGATTCGTTAAAACAACCTCCCCTTCCCGGCCGTCCTCAAGCACTTCGCCGGTCTTGGGATCGATGATTTCCACGATGTAAGCATCTTCCCATACGTGCATGTCCTTTTTGTAAATGCACTCGAAAGCGACGCCGGGGCCGTTCAGTTCGCTCAGGCCGTACGAGTTGTACGCATCGATGTTCAGAAGCTCTTCTATCTTGAGACGCGTGTTTTCCGAGTGCGGCTCGGCGCCGACAAACGCCTTGTTAATCGCAAGCTCATCCCTGTTTATACCGACATCGCCGAGCTTTGAATGAATGTGAAGCAGATAGCTCGGAGTAATGTGAAGAACGGTGGTCTGGAAATCTTTCATGACCTTAATCTGACGCTTGGTATTTCCCCCGCCGATTGGGATTATGGTCATTCCGACAGCTTCGGCGCCGTAATGTAAACCCAGACCGCCTGTAAAAAGGCCGTAAGTCATCATATTCTGGAAGACATCTTTACTTGTTGCGCCCGTGGAAAAAATGCACCGTGCAACCAGATCCGTCCAGTTCTTAATATCCTCCATGGAAAAGTATATCACGGTAGGTATACCTGTGGTGCCGCTGGACGAATGGATTCTTACGATTTCTTCCATATCCACGGCCATCAATCCATTCGGAAAGCTCTTTCGCAAATCGTCCTTTGTCGTGAACGGAATTCGGCGTAAATCGTCGAGGCTGTTTATGTCATCGCTCGATGAGATTCCCGCCTCGCCGAGCAATCGCTTATAGAACGGGCTACGAAGGGCACAGGAAATCGTTTTCCCGAGGCGTTCGAACTGAATCTTTTCGATAGCGGCTCTGTCGGCCGTCTCGATTTCTTTATTCCAATAAGGTATATCCATTTGTCGCTCTTGAAAAAAGGTTTGCGGGATTCGTTAAATCCAGCGTGTGTTACATCGCGATGTCTTGTGCAAAAGTCCGCCCTACATGCCTTCGATTTCTTTTTCCGTGACCACCTGAATGTTGTTCTTGACAAGTATCTGCTGAGCCAAATCCGTGTCCGCGAATCTGAAAACCAGGAGGGCTTTGTCGCTGAATTTCTCTACGAAGCCGTACATGTATTCGATATTTACATCGTTATCCGCAAAGACCATCAAGACAGAGGCCAGCCCGCCGGGCTTGTCGCCGACTTCCACCGCGACAACATCGGTCAGATTGGCGACAAAACCGCTGTCCTTCAGAAGTTTAACGGCCACGTCCGACTTGTCGACCACAATCCGCAGGACTCCGAAACTTTCCGTCTCGGCGATAGTGAGTGCCCGGATGTTTATTTCGTTGCCGCCAAGAAGAGAACATACGTCAAAAAGCCTGCCTTTTCTGTTCTCCAGGAATACTGAGATCTGAGTTATCTTCATAATATCACCTTCTACAATGTCCTTTTGTCGATAATTCTCTTGGATTTGCCCATGCTTCTTTCTATTGTTTTCGGTTCGACAAGTGTCACCTTCACGCCGATAGAGAGCACCGATTCGATTTCCTTCTTGATCTTATCCTGAAGCTTTTTAAGCTCTTTGATTTCGTCGGAGAAAATCTTCTCCTCGACTTCGACAAGAACCTCGACTTCGTCAAGTTTATGGGCTTTTCTGTCAACCACGATCTGATAATAAGGCTGGGTTCCCTTGATTCCGACAAGAACATGTTCGATTTGGGATGGAAAGACGTTTATACCTCTTACGACAATCATATCGTCCGTTCTGCCCTTTATCTTACTGATTCTGGGGCTTGTCCTGCCGCAACGGCATTTTTCGTACTTGATACTGACGATATCTCTTGTCCGATACCTGATCAAGGGAATGGCCTGCTTTGTCAACGTGGTGATAACAAGCTCACCGTCTTCGCCTTCGGCGACTTCTTCGCCGGTATCGGGATTTATGATTTCCGGGTAAAAAACATCGCTAAAGATGTGAAGTCCGTCTTTGTGGGAACATTCCTGTGCAACTCCCGGGCCGATAATCTCGGAAAGCCCGTAGACGTCCGTTGCCAGCATATTCCATAGTTCTTCAATTTCCCGCCTGATGGAATCGCTCCATGGCTCGGCTCCGAAGATTCCGATCTTCCAGTTGCCCTTGGCCGGATCGATGCCCATATCTTTAGCCTCTTCGGCCATGAAAAGGGCATAGCTCGGCGTGCAGGCGATAATACGCGGCTTGAATTCCTGCATAATTTTCAATTGCCGGGCGGTCTGGCCCGCGGAAGTTGGTATTATCCTCAATCCCATTTCCATCGCGCCGTAGTGGAATCCAAGACCGCCGGTAAACAATCCGTAGCCGTATGCGATCTGAATTGTGTCGCCGGGTTCGGCTCCGGCACAGCACAAAGTTCTGGCCATAACGTCCGACCACAGCTTCACATCATCCTTCGTGTACCCTACCAAAGTTGGATTGCCCGTGGTGCCGCTTGAAACATGTATCTCGCGTACGTCGCTTTGATCGGTTGAAAACAGACCATAGGGATAGTTGTCCCGCATATCAACCTTCGTCGTAAAGGGCAGCTTTTTGACGTCGTCGATACTCTTTATGTCTTCCGGCTTGACACCCGCGCCGTCAATGATCTTCTTATAAACCGGGCAGTTGTTGTAGATATAAGCTGTAAGTTTCCTCAGATAATCCGATTGTAGATTTTTCAGGTCTGCAGGATCCGCACACTCGACTTGTTCTTTCCAAATCATGATTGCCCCATTTCCCTTCCTTTAAGAAAGACTCCCTTGTTTTCCTCGACAATCTTCTTCTTAAATACAGTCTCAATGGCCTTTATCCAGGAATCCGTACTGACAGGCAGGCTTGCGGAAAGCACGCCCACCAGAAAAGTATTCAAATGTCTCGGGTTTTCGATTGCCGCCTTAGCCTTGTCGAGATAGCCGAACAGGTCTTTGCCACCCGGCTTTAGAAACACTTTCAGCCGCTTGTGCTCTTCGGAATGGAAACAAACAAGGCAATCGGCGCCCCCGATGACAATCAGAGGAGAATAAACCTGCTTTCCGAACCGAACGTGTGACTCTACCGAGCCGCCGCGCTGAGCCATGCCGTGAACCTCGGACTTCTTGACATGAAATCCTTCAAACATTGCCGCCCAACTGCATATCTCGGATGCTTTAAGAATTCCCTGCCCCCCTATTCCCCCAAAAGTAATGTTGTAGACCATTTTCTCCATTGTCCTAACGCGAAACTATCGTTTTAGTAGTTGGCAAGGATGCCTCGAAATTATCACGGATAAGGCATCCTCTTTTATTCGATCCCTTGCAAGCTTTTCAAATTCAGCGTGATTCTTCGGATCCACGACATCTACATTGTCGGCTCCACAAGCTC
>CBDVBU010000152.1:0-8066 GCA_965372295.1 uncultured Phycisphaerae bacterium | reverse complement strand
CTCGGTCCTGCCCATGCGAAAGAGGTCTGGGATTACGACTTCGAAATCGTTTCCGAGGCCCAATTCGCCCGGCGATTGGCAAAGGCCCGGGCGGATGAAAATATCATGAAAAACGCACAGCGGCAGACGGACGAACTGCTCGCTTTGCCCAATGTCACCCTCCAAACCGAGCGAAAGTTCGTAGCCAATTCGTTTATTGCCCTGGCCGTTTGCAAGGAGCTAATGAGCGAATCGGGAGCGACGAACTTCGGCTTTGCCAACTGCATGGGCAGGTCGGTTATCGAGATGCTCGACACGCCGCCATGTCTGGTATTGAGCCTGGCAAACGACGAAGGGTATACCGCCTACTGTCACACCGATTTGACGCACACACTGCCCGGCGTGCTGCTTCGCTGGATCGCCGGTAAGCCGACTTTCGTGTGCAATACACATTTTCCGCACGACGGCATTTTCACGGTTGCCCACTGTGCCGCCCCCAGGAAAATGAACGGTAAGGATTACGAGCCGGCTAAAATCATGACCCATTTCGAGTCGGACTACGGTGCCGCGACGAAGGTAGATTACACAAAAGGGCAGATCGTCACGGTCATAATTCCGAATTTAAGATGCACGAAGTGGCAGGGTTTCCGGGGCAAGGTGCTTGACTCGCCTTCTAATCCCGCCTGCCGGTCCCAGATTGACATAGCCATCGACGGAGATTTTCGCAAGCTGCTTACCGAAATGCAGGGATTCCATGCACAAGTGTGCTATGGCGATTACCTCCGCGAGGTCGGCTATGCACTGAAGAAAGTCGGGAGTATCGAGTGGCAGAATTTCAGCGAGCCTGCTTGACCGATATCGTTTCTTAATCTGCTTATTTGCCTTGAGAACGCTCCTTCCATATCCATTTAAGCAGCAACCAGTGCTTTTTCGCCAGGTGTCAACAATTTCAACAAAAGTAATACCCGCTGAAAGTCACCAAAAATCAGTTGAAAATTTGAGGAGGCTTTGTTAATCTGATAAAGTCAAAGATTTTGGTAGGACGTTGATATTATGTATATGATAAATTCCTGTCAATGGGGTGGAAGCTATCCTCGTCACGCTGAACACTAAGTCTTTCGAACCTTGGGAGTACCAATTTAATAATGAACGACAACGACAAACCCGTATCTGCCGCAAGAACCGGCGGATATATCAGTCGGCATTTTTGTTCACTTTTTCTAATCGGCATCGGGCTTATCCCGGCGTTATTCTCCCCGGCGGTTGTGCTCGGAGACGATTGGCCTATGTGGCGTTACAACGGCCAGCGATGTGCAGCGTCACCTGAACAGTTGCCGGCTAAGCTGAATCTGCAATGGATTCGCGAGCTTCGCTCCCCGAAGCCCGCCTGGCCGGAAAGCCAGGACAGATTACAGTTTGATGCTTCATACGAACCCGTTGTTGCGGGCAAGACCATTTTCGTCGGCTCGATGGTCTCAGATTGCGTAACCGCATATAACACGGAGACGGGGGCTGAGAAGTGGCGTTTCTACACAGATGGGCCGGTGCGTTTTGCTCCTGTGGCGTATAAGGACAAGCTCTACTTCGCCTCGGATGATGGGTATCTGTACACCTGCAACGCCGAGGATGGTTCTCTTATCAGGAAGTTTCTCGCAGGCCCCGGGACGAACAAGGTAATCGGCAACGATCGGCTTGTCGGCATGTGGCCCGTGCGGGGCGGCCCGGTGCTGTACGACGGTACTATATACTTCGCGGCCAGCATCTGGCCTTTCATGGGAACATTCATTTACGCAATCGACGCCGAGTCGGGAAATGTCGTCTGGGCCAATAGCGGCAGCGGTTCGACGTACATCATGCAGCCCCATAGCAGTCCTGCCTTTGCCGGCGTGGCGCCGCAGGGATATTTGGTCGCGACCGAGGACAAGCTGCTCATATCCGGCGGTCGTTCCGTGCCGGCCGCTTACGACCGAAAGACGGGACAATTCCTGTACTATCATTTGAACAAGTACGGCAAGATCGGCGTCTGCGAGGTTATGGCCTCGGGCGATTATTTCTTCAACGATGGATCCATATACAAGCTCTCCGATGGTATTGGAATCTCCCGCGCGCCGGCTTCGGTGATAGCGGGCGACGTTATCATCGGCATAAGAAATAATACCGTCGCGGCATACAAGCTCGAACCGGGCGCTAAAAAAGCAAAAGATATTGGCGCCACAGAAGCCTTACCGCAACTCGATAGGATCCATATAGCAGCCGGCACTCGTGTCTACGGCAGCGGCGAAGATGGAACCATCATGGCGGTTGATATCCCTTCCGATAACAGTCAAGCCGAAGTATCATGGCAGGCGAAGGTGGACGGCGAAGTCTGGAACATGCTCGCCGCGGACGGCAAGCTTTTCGTAGTGACTCTTGGAGGAAGCCTCTATTGTTTCGCAGAGAAGGAAATCGAGCCGGAACGTTATGCATTAGGTGGTAAGGGCGGTTCGCGAACCGCCCCTACGGCCGGTTCCGGTCAATGGGCGGACAAAGCCAGGCAGATTTTGGAAATGACAGATCAAAAAGAGGGATACTGCCTATTACCCGGTCTTGGCTCCGGCGAACTTCTCTATCAGTTGGTGAGTCAATCGGACCTGCATGTAATCGCGCTCGATCCCAATGCCGAAAAGGTCGCTGTGATGCGACGGAAACTTGATGAGGCGGGACTGTATGGAAATCGAGTCTCCGTTCATGTCGGTGACATTACGACGATGCGGCTCGCCCCCTACATGGCAAATCTTATCGTATCGGAAGACCTGAAAGCGGCCGGCTTCCGGAAAGACAGCGTCTTCATTGAGCGGATTTTTCATTCGCTGCGCCCATACGGCGGCACCGCCTTCTTTTCGGTCCCGCAGAGGAAACATATCGCTATTTTCAGGCGAACCATCAAGTCGGAGCTGCCCGGCTGTGAGATTGCAAGTTCGGGTGAATTTATCAGATTGACCAGAGTCGGCCCGCTTCCTGATTCGGCAGATTGGACCCATCAGTACGGCGATGCCGCAAATACCGTGATGTCCTGCGACAAAGCTGTCAAAGCACCGCTGGGACTTCTGTGGTTCGGTGGGCCGTCGAACGACAAGATTTTGCCGCGTCACGGCCACGGCCCATCGCCGCAGGTCGTCGGGGGGCGGCTGTTCATCGAAGGGCGAAACATGATTCGGGCGGTTGACGTCTATACCGGCCGGCTGCTGTGGGAAAGACAGTTCGATGACCTCGGCAAGTTCTACGACAACACGGCTCACCAGCCGGGAGCCAATGAGATCGGCAGTAACTATGTCACTGTATCCGACGCCGTCTATATCGTTTATGGCGACAAAATCCACGTTCTCGATCCGGCTACGGGCAGAACTATGAAGGAATTCTCCATGCCGGGTGAAGACAAACCCCGCTTCGGCTCGTTGGCCGTCCGGGAAGACCTGCTGCTGGCAACTTCCTCGCCGCTTCACATACCGCTGATAGATGGAAAAGGGCGTATAAGTACGGGCGGTTCGCGAACCGCCCCTACGGCCAGCAAGCCGATTATCAAGAAAGGCGCCGATTGGCAATATTTAGCCGGAGCTAATCCGGCCGGCAGATGGGCCCAGCCGGACTTCAAGGACGATAAGTGGAAGACCGCCCCGGCGGGATTTGGTTACAGTGACGATGACATCAAAACGACGCTGAAAAATATGAGGAACCGTTACTCGGTCATCTATTTACGCAGGTCATTTAGCCTGCCCGAGCCGGGCAAGATCGCCGAGCTTGGTTTGGTGGTCAAGTACGACGACGCCTTTATCGCATACCTCAACGGCAGGGAAATCCTCCGCGTGGGCGTTACAAGAGGCAGCGGCCAAAGAGCATCGGGCGTCGGAAAACACGAAGCTGATAACTGGGAATATTTCAGGATCGACAACCACGCAACTTTTCTGTGTGCCGGAAAGAACGTACTGGCGATCGAAGGGCATAACGAAAAGATTGGAGGCAACGATTTTAGCCTCCACCCCTACCTTCTCGCTGTGCCTAATGGAAAAGCCGGAACCGCCAGGAGTGCCGGAAGCTTCGACTTGAACAATGTCACCGGCGTGACGCCGAATGCGGACTATGCTTCCGGCAGCAAAATACTCGTTGCCATGGATCGCCACACGGGTAAGATTCGCTGGAAACGCAGCGCAGAACATTCTTTCCGCCACAATGCAATCGCAATAGCTTCCGGCAAAGTTTTCTGCATCGATGGCATGAGCGAAACGAAGCTCGCCACCTTGAAACGACGGGGGCTTAACTTCGAAAAAGGACACACGCTGTATGCTTTGGACTCGCAGACAGGAAAATCGATCTGGAAGACGAACAAGGGCATTTTCGGGACATGGCTGGCATATTCAACCGAGCATGATGTCCTGCTCGAAGCGGGCAGCCATTCCGGTGACAGGGCGAAAGATGAAGTGGACAAGGGCATGACCGCTTACAGAGGATTCGACGGAAAGGTGCTCTGGAAAACCGATGACAGGTATAAAGGTCCGCCTATAATATATCATGATCGGATTATAACCCAAACCGGCGGAGGCAGCGGCTCTGCCACCGATGAGGCAAAGGTCTTCGATCTGCTTAGCGGCGAATACGTCACACGCAAACATACAATGACCGGCGAGACGATTCCCTGGACGTGGATTCGGTTCAAGGGATGCAACACAGCGATAGCCAGTGAAAACCTGCTGACTTTTCGCTCGGCTTCGGGTGCTTTTGTTGACTTGACCAAAAGCCAAGGCACGGCAAGCATCGGCGGATTTAAATCCGGCTGCACATCGAATCTGATCGTCGCCAACGGTGTGCTGAATGCCCCCGACTATACGCGAACCTGCATTTGCAGCTATCAGAATCAGGCGTCACTGGCCCTGATTCACATGCCGGAGGTCGGCTACTGGACTTTCGATTATTACCTCAAGCCAAACGAGCCGACCCCCGTCAAACAGGTGGGGCTTAACTTCGGAGCCCCGGGCAACCGCTACACCGAGAATGGAACTCTATGGCTGGAATTCCCCAGCGTTGGGGGGCCTTCGCCGGATATTCCCGTGCGGGCCAGGTATGAAAATCCCAAGTGGTTCCGGCATCACAGCTCGCGAGTGGAAGGCAAGTACAACTGGATCGCCGCCTCGGGCGTTACAGGCCTCAGAGAAGTTGCCGTTCGCATGTTCATTCAACCGGGCAAGAATCCATCCAGCGTTAACGCCTTCGATAAGCACATCGAGAAGATTCCCACGTGGTCCGAAGAGCAGATCAAGGGTGTTTTCGAGCAGCCCCGACTCTATACTGTGCGATTGTTCTTTGCCGAGACCGAGGAAAATGGAATCGGCCGGCGTCTTTTCAATGTCTCCATTCAGGGCAGGCAGGTCTTGCAAGCATTCGATATCGTCAAGGAAACCGGAGGAATAAATCGGCCCGTGGTTAAGGAATTCAAAGGAATCAACGTAAAAGACGATTTACGGATTGCACTGACTCCTGCAACAGAAAATCAAGCCGGCCCCCTGCTTTGCGGAATTGAAATCATTGCCGAAGGTTGGTGAGCCGAAGGCCTTAAGTGCAACACTCCGGCAATGTCCCTGGCCTCAACCAATTCCGCTCCTTTTGCCTTCATCGCGCGCAAAGCCAGCTTCGCTTTTCTTTGGTTATGAAAACCCAGTGCGTCGATAACAAGCCTTACTTTCTTGCCGCGATGCAGCAACCCCAATGCCGTCGCCCTGACAGCATCTTCTGTTCCGGCACCGATCAAAATAAACTCATCAGCTTGCACTTCACTAAACAACCTTTCTATTCGAGGCTCATTGAAAGGATCGATACATCGCTTGTGTAGAATAACCTGCCTGTAGGCCAGCAGAATATCCGCCGGCAGAGCGTTTTTATTGTCCGCAGGGAAACTCGCTCGATCCCTCAGCAATGTGCAGGGCACCTTTTTCTGCCCCTCGGTACCGTCAAGGCAGTAGCTGATCGCGCTGCAGCCATTATTGTTGGGGTAAACCTCGGCGGTCGAGATGACAGGAACTTTCTCACGCCTGGCCCAGGATATCATCCTGCGAATGTTGGCCAGAACCTCGGCTCGATTTCTGACGCATGCACGGCCTGTGGAGAGCAAAAAATCCTTTTGTGTGTCTATGTCTATCAAGAGATACCAACGCCGCTTCTTATGTAATTGCAAAATCATTTTCAAACTACCTGTCACAATCACTCCCAACCTATCCCTAACAGTCAATTTTCAATAAAGCTCTACCTTATAGTGCCACCTTGCATGTAACACGTAACACTATTCCTGACCATCAGTTATGCTTTTAGGACAAAATGGAATCAAATAGCCGCTAATGAAATGTTTTATAGGACTATGCTTGATCGAAAAAATTCCGGTTCGATGCAAAATCCCATGAATTGCTGCTAAGCAAATGTAGTTAAACAACGACAATTATTTCTTGAAAAGCCATACGAGGAATGGTCAAATAAATTTTGCCCCGGCGAAGGTTTCCACCCGGTTTGGGCCTGAGCGGCCAAGGAAGAGCCGCCGGATTGTGCCCATATCGTGAAAGCGGGCAGCACGTTCGTAAATGTCCGTATCGCTCGTTACCAAGGCGCCGCCCCTGACAGCAACTTCTTTTTAAGGCTAATTACTGTACAGCTTTTGCAATCGGTGCATAAGCAACCCGTTTATGCACACGGATTTCTTCCACACGCTGCTCTAGCTTTGCGACCTCCGTCATGTTTCCGGTCTTGCGGTGAAGCTGAACCAGCGTCTCCAGCACGTCGGCCACACTCGGGTGGTACTCATCAAAAACATTCTCTAATATTTCTAACGCCCTGCTACATAGATTTTGTGCTTTGGAGTATTTACCCTGATTTATATAAACCTTTGCGAGATTGTTAAGAGCTATGGCTGTTCGATCATTATTTGCACCTTGCGAGCTTTCCATAACTTCCAAAGCTCTCTTCAAAACATCCTCGGCTTTGCTGTATTTTTTACTTAAGAGATAGAATTCTCCGAACCGATTCAAAACATCACAATCAACCATGTGCCCGGAGTCGGCCTGATTTTCAACCGCGCCCA
Source organism: uncultured Phycisphaerae bacterium (assembly GCA_965372295.1). Lineage (GTDB taxonomy): Bacteria > Planctomycetota > Phycisphaerae > Sedimentisphaerales > Anaerobacaceae > JAFGPJ01. The sequence continues at coordinate 991 of CBDVBU010000152.1, read as the reverse complement.
GAGATTTTTCGAGGACTACTTTTGCATTAAGCAAGTCCCCTTTGGCCTCGTATAGCTTTGATTTTACCAGCCAGACATGTATGAGCAGATGATGATTCGGGCCATAGACTCTTTCCTGTATCGGCAGTGCTTTGGAAATTAATTCTTCAGCTTCGGCATATCGTCCCTGCTGTGTATACAGTGATGCCATACTGCTGTATACTGTGGCCGTATAAAGGTGATCCGGCCCAAAGCTTTTTTCAATCGAAGCTATCGCATTCTTAAAATAAGACTCAGCTTTTTCATAGTCACCCTGTGCGGCAAGCAGGCGGGCCATATCTACCTTAAACGGAGCAAGCTCCTGATCGTCTTCAAGGGTAAATCCCCGCATAATAGTTAATGCCTGCTCCAGGGTGCCTACGGCCTCGTGGTACCGGGCCTGCCTGCCGTAAATTTCGCTCAGAATTCTCAACGTGTACGCCACATAGGGATGGTTTTTACCATTCACCTTTTGCTGTAGTTCCAGACCCAGCAGGCACATTGTCTCGGCCTCAGCCATCTTGCCCTGGTTCTTGTAAAGATACGCCAGGTCAATCAAACAGGCGCACATTTCGGAATCAGGAGTGTTCGTCTGTTTTGCGAGATTAATTGCCCTCTCCAAAAGAGGCTGGGCCTTTTCGTAACTGCCGCAAGCTATGTAAACTCTTGCCATTGATCGCAGCGAGCCGGAAGAATAAGCCCTTTGTGCCGGCACTGCCGATGCACTAACAATGCCCAAAGAAAGTACAATCGAAATGCAAAATATGACAAAAATACGGTTTGTTCTTTTCCGATTTGTCAAAGGGGAAGTTGCTCCCACCATTTTCTAACCCTCCACCCAATAATAGCAATAATTGAATACAATATTGCAATTCTTTATCGATGCGTACTGAATCCGTGTCGGTTGTTCGTAAGCACCCTATTAAAATATAGGAAATAGATTGATTGAGAGCAAAAATATCATGGTTTTAGA
>CBDVBU010000151.1:0-8160 GCA_965372295.1 uncultured Phycisphaerae bacterium | reverse complement strand
GCACGAAGCGGAACCAGCCAGCCTGATACTGCTTGTTTGCTATCCTCGAGAACGAATAGATTGCTCACGATTCCCGGGTGATCCTTAATACCGACAAGATGATAGTCAATCAAACCCCAAGCATAGTAGACAATGGCAAAAACAAACGCCCACTTGAAGAAGGTTTTTATGACCCCTTTGGTAGATATACCATAATCGCTTATCTGCCAGAACTTGCGAATAAACCACATCAGTTTTTGAATAATTATGTGTCTCTCATCTTCGTTATCCTGCCAATTCTTGTACTTATACCAACTCTCCCAATTCATCCGTCTGATATTGTATTCCAGTAACTGCCTTGTAGCTGGATCTACTATCAAGTTATTCAAAGGAGTACCTTCGTAATCTGTGAATTGTTCTTTTTTCGAATAACGATTGACGATGCAATTCCAAAATCGAGTTGCGCCGTCAACCACACATACCCTCATGGAACAGCCTCTCAGATCAGAGTTGGTGAATTTGGCTCCATTCAACTGTGAAGGAGTAAAGCTCGCATTTTTAAGAATTGCATCTGAAAAGTTACAACTCTCAAAGTTTGCAACACCAAGCTTCGCATCATCTAAATGCGCAGAATGGAAAGCCACGTTTTTTGCAATTGCATGCCAAAAACAACTTCGTTCTATATGCGCTTTGATAAATACAGCATTTTCTAAATGAGCACTCTCAAATTTCGCACCTTCAAGGCAAACCTTACCTGTAAAGTTTATCTCTGTACCATCAGTTTGTGTCCACACAGTTTCACTAATAAAATTTACTTCCTTAAGCCAGAATCCCTTAAAATCTCTGCCCTCTAAACAAATATCTTCGTCCGGATTATCTTTTCGCCACTGGTTCCACTCCGTAATATCCTTTTTTTCCGAGCAGCGTTTGAGCATATCGTACTGCTCTTGGCTAGATTGGTGTTGGTCTTTTTGTTTTTCGGATTTTGAATTTGAGTCATTCATTTTACGCACTCCCTCATTGTCATTCCGGCGGAGCCGAAGGCGGAGTCAAGGAATCTGATTTGAATAGATTTCTCCACTTCGTCCCTTTGGGACTTCGGTCGAAATGACCTATCGTCTTTTTCATCGTTCGTATCACATGTCCTCAGTGCGGTTATTATAGCTGTATCTACCGATGGCATAAAGCGTTAAATCCAAGGCCGTGAACATGTTAAGTTAGGCAATGATTTATATGCTTTTAACATCAGCTTTTTTGCGAAAAAAGCTTGCCGAAGCGTGAGTTTCGGTGTAAACTACGCTCTTTACTTTTGAGCGTGAAAAACGCGATATTTTGATCCTTTTAGCTATCTAACGCAGAGGTTTACTATTATGAAAGCAAATTCCGACACAGCAGTGCCTGACACGAAGGCAAATTCCAGTAAAGCAGCGCTCGACATGAAGGCAAATTTCAACCGTTCAGCGCTTGCTGAGGCCTTAAATTTGTTGACGTCCGTGGTGCCGAGCCGGACGCCGAAGCCGATTTTGCGCTGCGTGCAAATCACAGCCGATGAGAAAGAAGTTCGGATGTGCGCGACGGACCTGGAGGTCGGCATCAACTATCTAATCTCCGAGGTCCAGGTCGATAAGCCGGGCGAAGTTATCGTCCCTGCGGACCGGCTGGCGGCGATTGTGCGTGAGAGCGTCGATGAGGTCCTGGTGTTGGAGGCCGCCGAGGGCGCCTGCAAGATTACAGGCGCCGACAGCCACTTTACAATCTACGGACACGAGCCGGGCCAGTATCCGATCGTCCCGGATTTCGATGGCGCCGGCGATATAAAGATTTCCCTATCCAATCTCCAGGCCGGGATCGAGCAGTGTCTTTTCGCCGCGGCCAAGGAGAGCACCCGCTACGCAATTAACGGTGTGCTGTGGGAGATTAAGGACAAGAAGCTGATGCTGGTCGCCACCGACGGCAGAAGACTGGCGCGCTGCCGGGTCAGCCTTGCTGCGGCGCCGAAGGGCGAGGTGCCGGCCAATATTCTCGTGCCGGGCAAGGCGATGGGCCTGCTGGACAAAATCGGCGCCGGCGAGAAAGATACCGTTACCATCAAGCTCGTTGATAACCAGATTCTGATTAGCTGTGCAAATGTTGTGATAAGCTCGAACCTGGTCGAGGGCAACTTCCCGAAATACGAGGACATTATCCCGACCGATCACGACAAGAAACTTACGCTGTCAACCGAGGCGGTGCTCAGCGCCGTTCGCCGGGCGTCGCTGCTGACGAGCGAGGAATCGAAAGGGATTAAACTCTCGTTGGAAAAGGGGAAAATGGTTTTCTCCGGCAGGGCGCCCGAGACCGGCGATGCGCAGGTCGATATGCCTGTCGATTACAAGGGCGAGCCGATTGAGATCGGCTTTAGTCCGCAATTTTTGATTGACGTTCTGAGGGTGATCAAAACGCCGGAATTTGATTTCGAATTGGGTCAGTCGGACAGGCCGGGCCTTATTAAAAGCGGGACGAATTTTCTCTACGTCCTGATGCCGATTAACTTAGGATAGCTAATGAGAGTCGAACGGAAGCGGACTTCTCAGTTTTGTGAACAATGTATTATGGATGAGGAAGAACGATTATTAAATGCCACCAGGTGGCGAAGATCATGGAAATCGTACCGCGCTGCTAACCTGGGTCAGGTTGCCCAGCAGCTTTTGGACGAGCGGATTTCGCCGCAGCAGGCCCGGTTCAGCGAGGTCGCCGAGGTCTGGAACCAGTTGCTCCCGGCTGAACTGTACGGACATTGTGAAATTGTCGATATTTCCGGCGGCCAGTTGACAGTGCAGGTGGATTCGCCGTCTTACAGGTACGAGTTACAGTTATGCAGTTCGGAGCTTCTCGAAGAACTGCAGCGGCAATGCCCAAAAGCTCGGCTCACGAAGATCAAGCTCGTTGTCGCCTGAAGCGTGACTTTTTGCAGTAATCTCAGGAGCGGGAACCTCAAGAACTTCAATAGTTTATCAGTGAACAAAGACGATATATAAGAGAGAGGTACAGAATTAATATGCAGGACCAGAAATATGACGCAAGTAACATAAAGATCCTCGGGGGCCTGGAGGCGGTGCGCAAACGGCCTGATATGTATATCGGCGACCGCAGCAGCGCAGGACTCCATCATCTGGTCTATGAGGTTTTGGACAATTCCATTGACGAGGCCATGGCGGGATCTTGTGATAACATCAGCGTGCGTATCCACCCTGACGGCAGTTGCTCCGTCGAGGACAACGGCCGGGGTATCCCGGTCGAGACACACAAGGACGCGAAGATAAGTGCTTTGGAAGTCGTGCTCACGAAGCTGCACGCCGGCGGCAAGTTTGACAACAGCAGTTACAAAGTGGCCGGCGGGCTGCACGGCGTCGGCGTCAGCGTGGTGAATGCCCTGAGCGAATGGCTTGAGGCCGATGTGTATCGCGACGGAAAACACTTTCATTTCGAGTGTGCAAGAGGTGTCGCCAAGAGCAGAGTCAAAGAAATAGGCGAGACCACAAAACGCGGCACAAAAATATCTTTTAAGCCCGATGAGGAAATATTTGGCGATACCGAATTTGCATACGATACGCTGCTCAAACGAATCCGGGAATTGGCGTATCTCAACGGCGGGCTGAAGATCTCCTTCAGGGACGACAGAAACAATAAGAAAGAGGTGTTCGAATTCGCCGATGGGATTAGGGCATTCGTCAAACATCTCAACGAGGGCAAAGAAACGCTTCATAAGGATGTTATCTATTTTTCCAGGGAAGATTCCAAGGCGATGCTGAACTGCGAAGTGGCGATGCAGTACAACGACGGTTACACCGAAAACGTGCTGGTTTTTGCCAACAACATCCGCAATATCGATGGCGGCACGCACCTTTCAGGCTTTCGGACCGCGCTGACGCGAACGATGAATTATTATGCCAGGAGCAATAACCTGCTTAAGAACGGTCAGGGTACGACCGGCGACGATTTGCGTGAGGGCTTGACGGCGGTAGTGGCGGTAAAACTTGCCGACCCACACTTCGAGGCCCAGACTAAGGTCCGGCTGACAAATCCGGAAGTGGGCAGTTTTGTCGAGACCACCGTTAACGAAAAGTTGGGTCTTTTTCTGGAAGAGCACCCATCGGAGGCCAAGCGGATTTTGAACAAGGCCATCCAGGCCGCCGCGGCGAGAGAGGCCGCAAGGAAAGCACGCGAACTGACCAGGCGAAAAGGAGCGCTGAGCACCGCCAACCTACCCGGCAAGCTGTGGGACTGTTCAAGTAAGGAAAAGACAAACACCGAGGTCTTCATAGTCGAAGGTGACTCGGCCGGCGGCTCGGCAAAGGCTGGACGGGATAGAAATATCCAGGCAATCCTGCCACTCAAGGGAAAAATCCTCAACGTGGAAAAGGCGCGACTGGAAAAAATGCTGGCACACGATGAGATTCGGACCATTATCAGCGCGCTGGGAACCGGTATCGGCATAGACGAGTTCGATTTGGCCAAATGCAGATACGGCAAGATAATATTGATGACGGATGCCGACATCGACGGCGCCCATATCCGAACTCTGCTGCTGACCTTCTTCTTCAGGCAGATGCAGGATTTGTTCCACAAGAGCATGATTTACATCGCCCAGCCGCCGCTCTATGAGATCAAGATCAAGGGCAAGAAGAAATCCGAGTATGTTCTCAGCGAAAACCAGATGCGCAAGCGGATGATCGCTCGCGGCCTGGAGGGCACGGAGCTTCAAATCAATCAGATTGACGATTGCCGAATTCCGATTGACGATTTTCAAATCGCAAATCGCAAACCGAAAATCGCAAATCAGGTTGTCTCTGGGAAAGATATGGCCGAGCTTGTAAAAATACTGGCCGAGGCCGAACGGATCATAGCGGTTTTGGGCAGGCGGGGCATCAACTTCGCCGACTTCGTCAGGGCGTACTGTGATCCGAGTAAAGGAGGGCTGCCGCTGTTTCGCATCTGCATGGAGGGCCCGCCAGAGATTTTCTACGACAGGGAGCAATACGAAAAACGCGTTGACGAGCTTAAAGAGCAAACCACACGTGTCGCGGGCTTCCAGCCCGCGTTCGAGGGCGGGACGCCCTCGACACGCGAAGAGGAAGAATCTGTCGTTGCCGAGGAGCTTCACGAGGTACGCCGGATAAATGAGATAAGCAAGCAGCTCAAAGAGCAGTTCGATCTGGATTTGAAAGATTTCCTCCTAAAACCCGCCAAGGCTGTTTCAGGCGAGGCTCTTATGACCAAGTTCCTGCTCACACACGGCGAAGACAAGTACGACATTGCCTCGCTGGGCGATATCTGCGCCGGTATCAGGCAGATAGGTGGCAAAGGAATCGAGATAAAACGATTCAAAGGCCTGGGCGAGATGAACGCCGATCAGTTGTGGGATACGACAATGAATCCCGAAACGCGGACTTTGCTGAGCGTCAAGGTCGACGATGCCGGCGAGGCCGACCGGCTCTTTAGTATATTGATGGGCGGCGACGTGGAAAAACGACGAAACTTCATCCAGGAACACGCCCTCGAAGTCCAGAACCTCGACGTTTAATTTCGTGCCGCGTATTGTGGACAAACACGAAAAAGGGCCTATACCCAATTGTTCGGTATAGGCCCCAAATGGATCGAAAAACTCATATAATTTTCGCGAAAGCAGCGTTTACTCTTCCGGTCTATACAGCCGGATATCGTCAAAGAACATTTTACCTGAACCGCCCGGTACTGTTATGTTGCCTTTGGCGCCAAGGCCAATCGCTATCTTGTCCACGTCGGTCCGAATTGTCCTTAGTGCTTTTCTTTGCGAAAACCAGGCGCAATCCGCTTGAGCGCAGGCCATGCGATCCAGTTTGCTGCGGCATAGACTATCCAGATGCCGCAGAAGCCAAAGAGGGTACCTACCGGTGAGGCCACCCGGAATCTGAGCCAGCTCGAATCAACCAAATTCTTCAACTTGCTGATTTCCCTATAATGCATAAAGTACCAGACTTGCTCGGGTGTCAAGTGCAGAGATCTTCCATCTATAGTCTGCCACCCATCCGACTTCAATCTTTCGAGTTCCCCTGGCTTCTTCAGAAATTTCAGAAGTTCGACCACAGGATAATCGCCCTCATGCGTCGGCGAAAACCACCAAGGCTCCTCGTCTAAATTCAGTTGTGTCCATTCCCTCCAAAGGCACTGTTGCTCTTCCACAGTCTTTGCCCGTTTCCATTCATCTATCAGAAGCCGGCCATGGACAGACTCGTCAAAGCTTGCGGCGTGCTCTACCTGGAGAGCCCGCTCATTACGCCGCAACACTCTTTCCGCACTGTAATGGCAAAAGGCTGCGGCTGAGAAAGCGCAGACGATTGACAAAACGAATGTTATAAGCTTGAATCCTGTCTTCCGATTCATACACGTGCCCGCAGGTTAAATAGATGGTTACTGATTTCGTGTATTGAAGTTCTTTTACTTTTTGTTTATTTACAGCTTCAGCCTGCTTTTTCTTCTTTGCACCTTGGGCCTCTTTCTACTGTTCGGTCGACCCACTGCTCATGAAAGAAGCTTAAAAATATAAACATTCCTAATTATTTCAAGTTGACGCAATGTTTATACGTTCTTTTCCAATTCATCTTTCCAAACCTCTAGTACACCTAATACGGATTGAAATCGTGCTTTACCCGGCAATGAAAGCTCCATTAATAAACCGGATAATGGGTAATCTAAATCGACGGAAAAACCGACGGATTCAAATGCTTTTTCAACATTTTCTCGTCGTTTATCTTTCTTGCTCGGATTCCACTCGTTTTTATGCTTCCAATAGTTCGCTGCATGATTAATTATTTGAGCTTTTGTATTTCCGCTAGAATGTGAGGGACCAATAGCCAATGCATTCCTCTTACTGACCCCCAAATTATCACACACTGAGGACATAAATGTCTGGCACGCAACAAACCCTAGACCAGTAACATGTTCAGCGCTATCGAAATACCCGAGACTATCAGGGTCATCAACTTCTGAACATAACTGACAAATTCTTTCGATTTGCTGATCTATTAATTGAACTAACTCTTTTAGCAGTTCAAGATCCAATTGTATTAGTACATTTACCATGCGTAATTTATTAAACGCCTAACTATGCATATATGGTTTCCTTCTAACATCCCAAGCCTCTCGGCATAAAGCAAGAAAGCACGAACTACGACGTTGCGGATTCAGAATTCTCATATCTGCTTTGTATAATTATAGATGCGGTCTCCCTGTCGAGCAAGTAAGAAAGGGGGGAAATGAAGATTGATTCCGTCCAAGAGAGGCCGGATCTTCGATATTGTTGCGGAATTTCGACCAAAACCGCTTGTAGTTGAAAACAAAAATCGGAAATTTGAAATATTTTTTTATCCTTTTCTCCACAAGCACTTACGGCAAAAATACTGCCGACAATTTTGTAGATTTTCGTATCAAACGCGCATGTCGGGCCTATTATAGAGGCGCTACTTTTCTCTTCAGGCGAAAAGTGGCCAAATATCGAAATCCAGAACAATATCGTGTAGTGAATGTTAAAATAGTCGATAATCAATCCGTCAGGAAGAAATTGCCGGACAGGTTTTATGGAGGGCTATTTGAAAAAACAAAGCCAATTTGTTTCGTACTGAGTACTGCGTGATGCGTATCGCGAAAAGGAATTTGAAAAAACAAAGCCAATTTCTCGTGGGCGAAAATGAGCTTAAGTATCTATACGAAAGGTGATTATGAAGAATTTCAGGCTTTGAGGCAGCGAAAAAACAAAGCCAATTTGCCAGGTTTTGGCCGGAAATCCAAAGCAGGAAACCCGAAAAGAGTTGAATTGGGGCTATTTGAAAAAACAAAGCCAATCTCAAAATCTCGCTTCTCAAGGAGCAGCATGAAAAAAGTTGCGAAAAAAGACGAAACAATGCGAATATTAGCACAAATTTGGCTGTTTTTAGCTCTAAAATCGTCATATTTAGCTCAACAAGATGGATTCGGTTGAAAATCGCCCTGAAAATTTCCGGGAAAGACCTGTATTTTAAAGGTTTTACTTTTTTTTCCTTCTTGATTTTACATCCCGGCGAGGATTATAATCTATGTTTTCGTAGCTGGAGCGCACAGGTCAAATGCCAAAGAACTGTTTTCGGCTGTAAGAGGAGGTAATTGGAGCAAGCAGCCGGTTCAGGA
>CBDVBU010000150.1:0-8187 GCA_965372295.1 uncultured Phycisphaerae bacterium | reverse complement strand
GCACGCGATATCATCCGGTTGGCATCGGCATCGTCGAACCGTTCGGTTTTCGGGTCCCACGTCAGCTCCTTGCCAAGCCGCAAGCAGATATTCGCAATATGCCCGATTGTCGTAGCACGATGCGATTTTTCAGGAGAGCATACTGTCTCCTGGCGAGTTCGGATACATCGCAAAAAGTCCTCAATATGCCCACCCGGATTAGCCCAGCTCTTGGCCGAGATGCCCCTTAGCTTCAAAATGCTCTTTGGCTTAGCGGTGACAACATTGGTTTCGTCGTCGACCTGTATCCAGCCCTTCTCGCCGATAAACCTTATGAAACGGTCTGCAAACAGGTTGCGGGACAGGACGATGAGCTTGCGACCGTCGGCATAAGTGCATGTCACCTCGGCGGACTTGGGAACGTCGTAAAAGTTATCGGGCAAGAATTCAGCGGTCCCCTTATAATGGACGGGGCCGGTGTCGTCGGTATCCAGTCCCCACTGGGCGATGTCGGTGTAATGACAACCCATAGCGATGATAGTGCCTCCGCCTGTATCCCAGAAGTAGTTCCAGCCATTGAATCGTGCCGGCACGAACGGATGCCAAGGCGTGGGGCCGAGCCACATATCATAATCGATGCCGTCCGGCACAGGCGCGGGGCCTTGGGATTTAATTACGGGATTTTCCCAATTCTGGGCGATAACGGTGTGGACCTTGCCGATAAGTCCGCTCCGGGCGACTTCGGTCTGGAAGCGATACGAATCGACGCTTCTTCGCTGATGGCCACACTGATACACCGCGCCAAATCGTTTCATGGTCTCCACCACCGCCCGGCTCTCTTCGATAGTCAGCGACATGGGCTTTTCGGAATATACGTCCTTACCGGCCCGCGCCGCCATGATCGATGCTGTCGAATGCCAGCGATCTCCGGTGGCGATAAAGACAGCATCGATATCGTCCCTCGCCAACAGTTCGCGAAAGTCCCCATAGGCCGTGCAATCCTTGTTGCCGTAATGCTGATCCACCTGCGCCTTGCCGGCGAGCAGACGATCACACCTCACATCGCAGACCGCTACGAACTGCACTTCCTTATACGGCAGAAAGTGCGGCATTACGCGGCTGCACCGCCCGCCATGGCCTATCGTCGCCAGAACAAGCCGTTCGCTTGCCGCAACCGACCCGCTCTTGCCAAGAGCCGTACCGGAAACAAAAAAAGGAACCGCTACCGACCCAACCGCACGTTTGACAAATGCCCTGCGAGAAATCTTTGTATTCATAATGTCGCTCTTTTCTTTTACAATTGCTGCGATCTTGAATTTCCCATATACATTTAACCGAAACGGTCCTGTTTGCTGCAAATGCTATAATCCCAGATTACCGTACACCCCCAATCCAGTCAAGCCGAATATCCCCCTCTGTGTCCTCTGCCCCACGGCGTCTGCCCCTTTTCGCGCAAATTCGCACCTAATAAAACTCTATTCCGCCCTGGTGATGAATACCATATGTTAAAATGCTCTTCCCGAGGATTCATCTACCTTCTTAAATCTTAGAATCTGTTCTGCCAGTTTTTCGCGAGCAGCAAGGAATTGCCTCCCATCCCTGGAGAAATTCCACCAATTCGGTGCGATGATATCAACGATTTCCTTCACCGCCTTTTGGCCTGCAAGTTTTTCAAGAATTGTGAGATACTCGTAGTCCTCCATGCCATCTCTGAGGTTTTTCACACGCATGCTGGCGACGGGGCCATCGATTCCACAGGGAACTCCGGGATAAAACAGAAAGCCGCCGCCGTTGTAATGTCCGGGGTGGGCAAAGGCCGGATTCGACCAGGGTTCAAGAACCGTGGTGACCGTACTCCAGTAAAGCAGCCCGGTGATGTCATACTGGTAGTTAATCCAGGTCGGCACTCGATACACGGTTAGCGGACGGTCAATATGCCAGTACGGCGGTTCGAGATTCTTGACTTTTTCATACTGTGGATGATATCGAGGTGCACGCTGCACCAGGGCGGTATAGGACCAGACCTCATCGCCGTGGGCAATTTTGTCGCTAATGCTCTCGCGATCGATGAAGGACCACAAAGGGCACCATATATCCACTGCCGGATCGATGTCCGGCCATGAAGGGTCCTGCAGGTACGTCTGTTCTACGACCAAACATTTTAGCTGCGGCACGGCCTCGTGAACAAGCCGGCCAAGCACGAGTACCTGTTCGTAATTCCCGCGAAGGTTTGGCTCGTCCAGCATATACACATAAGCCCGCTTTTCCCAGCCGTTATCTTTGAGATATTTGTAGAAGTCCCTGTAGTATCGCTGCGTCTTTTCCTTGTTCGCTGGTGATATAGTCTTGTAATCGGATCTCAGGGTCGAGCTTGGCAGTCGGGCAAAACGTGCTCTTGGTATTTCAAAATCGGTCACGTGGAGCCTGGTGATAAATTCCTTTAAAGCTTCGTGTCTTTCCGGAACGATATTCAAAGAACCGTTATTATTGACTTCCGGCAGGAGATAATCCGGAATCGGCGGATTAATACGATGCTCGGCCATCGCCCGGCAATATCGCATTTCGATTTGTTTGAATCTCTCGGAACCTCGCTTGACATTGAAAGAACTCGCAACGTTTCTGAAACCGCCAAAATGGTTTCTGTGGGTGGGGCCGTCGGGAAGTGTAAAGTCCCACACGGAGACAGTGACGCCGATCTGTTCTGAGATTCCCCCTTTCGCCCGGACAATGAGCCGGCCGGCGTATGTGCCTGCAGGAACATCCTTCGGGACATGCACATCGACCCATATCGCCTGATTCTGACCTTTGAAGACATCGAACGGCACGGCGTACATGTCGTGCCCGCTTGTTGTAACCGGCTCCCCCCATCTCTTGCGGGTTCTGGCCAGGGGCTTAATGGGCTCACCAGTTATGGGATTGACGAACGGAACCAGAGGGTCCGGATAGAGCCCCGGAGGCAGTTCGGCTCTGGGCGTGGACATTCTGACTCGGATGTATTCTTCTCTGTAGAGCCTAATATTGGTTTTTGCTATTTTCGAGCCGGCTGGCCCAACAAGATCGGAGATTTCAACCTTTACCACGCTGACGTTTTCTCTCGGTGCAGCAACCACGACTTGAAACGATTCGACTTCATTTCTCGCCGCTTTGATCTCAACAGTGGCGGCTCCGTAGGTTTCCTGGTTTTGGCTTATACGCTCCATGCTGTTTAAGGCTGTCAGTTCGATCCTATCTGCCGCCGAAGAATATGCAGGCAAGCCAAGGATCGAAAAAGCAAAGATTACGACAAAAGTTCCATTTTTCATTGTGCTGTCCTCTCAAAAAAAGATTTACCGAAGCGAGAAAATCCGGCACCGGCGAGGGGCAATTCCAACTTCGATTGTTTTGTCATCAATAGTGATTTCCACCGGCTCACCCGTTTTCTTAAAATCTGTTCGGCGTATCAAAACACGGTCATCCAATCTCAATCCGGAGACAATAGTTCCCGGCTGCTTGGGAACAGCAAAATTAATTGGCTTTCCTTTTAACAAGAACGAGCTGTACTGCTGGGCCTCTGCATAAACCCGGTGAACGAGTTGTATTTCCTTTGCCGCTTCCTGCCTTGGGCACCAAAGAAAGAACGTGTCGGTTCCTCTCAACAACATATGCCATAGCAACTCCTGGTATTTGGCTTCGCTGAATTGCCTGGCGGTGCCGGGATTGTCGCCGGACTCAATGGTATGCCAATGCACAAAGCTGATAATAGGTATCTCATCCGGGGTGTGCTGCCCTGCATTGCCGGCCACCAGCAGCATATTATAGAACCATCGATAATCAGTATCCGCATAGTCATACCAATCGAAAATTCTGCGCCACGTATACACGACAGGCATGGAGAAGGTGTAGCCGGTTTCGTAAAACTCGTGATACCACTTTCTGTACTTAGCCCGCTCGTCCGCTCGATATGGTTGACCATCAACATAATGTTCGTAATAGTCATACCAATAGCGGTATCCGTTATGGGGATAGACTCCGTAGTTCCCCACAAGTACTCCGGGAAAATTTTTCTTTACGGGTCCTGCATAGACCTCGCGCTGCAATTCACTCCTGAGTTTTCGAAGCACCTTCTGAAAATGCCCAAAATCGTCAAGATTCTTAATATTATCACGACAACGCAGGCATCTTTTGGAGGTAGCATGGGCCTCGTTGAATTCAATAGGACCGTCAATTTCCCAGTCGGCAAAAATGAAATCAACGTTCAAACCCTCTTTCTTAAACGCTTTGATAAAATAATCAACCTGCTCTTTTATCTGTGGACGCCGGAAATCAAGTGCAAACGGACAACCCATCTTCTTCTTTCCGAATGATGTGTCCCAAAAAGGCCTGCCCTCATCGTCTATGTGGGCCGTGCGTTCATCGCCGTTGAAGAATGAATAAAGACACCCTGTGGCATTGACATTCACTCGTAAGCCAAGCTTCTTCTGAGCTTTGGCGATCCTCATGGAATTAGCCAGACTTTTCTCGCGATTCCTCGGATCCCAGGAAGTGATAAGCCCAACACCTCGCTCATTGAGTGTTTTGACAAGTTCCTCGGCAGCTTCCTCATCGATTGAGCCCGGATCCATAGCCTGCCAAAGATACAGCGGCAAACGCTTACCCCTGTCATATTCTAAGGGCTGAGTTGCATCAAGTACTACCTGTATGTGGGAGGGCCATTTAATTGCTTTATTCTCTGCCTTGCCGAGATTAGTAAAAGTTCCAAGTAAGTTGATTGCCATCCAGGTTACAAATAATTTGTTTGTATTTATTTTATGTATCATACACATACCCAAGTCCCTTAAGATTCGATTAGTATAGAACTTCGAAACGTCGGTTAGTGGCATAAACGTGAATCCCAAAACCGCGAATTCCGTCATGAATGGCCTTATTTTCAACGATGTGAATCTCATCTGAATAAAGCCGATATAAGGCCTTACCCTCTATTTCTTCCGGAAGCTTGTTGATGGTAAAGGCTATGCTCTGGGCGTGTTCGTTGACAGCGATTAGAATCCAGTCTTTGCCGGTTTTGCGAAGCATCAATCGTGGCCCTTGCCCATCAATTGAGCCAAAAGCCTCGTCCGCGACAGCAATCGGTTCATTCCTGGGATGTTTCCCGGTGATACCCGGCTCCAGGGCACGGATTTCTCTGGCAACTTTCATCAAGTCACGCCACAATGAACTTTCTTTTTCAACATACTGTGTCCCCCAGTACAGGATTGCGTTAGCTCCATGAACAATTGCATCATAGGCCATGAAACGGGTTTCGGAGAAATTCGGGCGTCGGCCTTTTGTAGAATTTGGATCATTTGTTCCTTTTTCACTTAGGTCACGCCAGCCAAAGCCTTGCAGCACCATCCAGATCGATTTTCGCGGCGATGTCTCACGCATCCGATCAGTGTAAGCTCCTACCGAGCTAAGATTTGTATCTTTTAGATCACTGTGACCAGTAGGTGGATTGAAAGGCGATGGATAAATATCGCAACCAACAGCATCAATGGCCTGATTGTATTTGTGCAATCTACTGACTGAGTTTCGTGGGGCATGATTCTGCCAGATAATATGTTCGGGATCGAACTGCCTGGCGACTTGACAGCCTCGTGTAATCTCATCGGTTAGTTCATCCGCCTGGTCCGGGCATTGCGACATCTTCCAATTTGGATGAGGATTCTTTGCTCCCAGTTCTTCCCACAAAGTGTCATACATTTCCTCTGACTGTTTCCACAACCCACGCTCGTTATAATCGTTGGCTTTTCGCAGCAGCGATAGCCATTTGGAGGTATTAGCATCTGTAATCCGATTCTTCTCTTGTTCAATACATTTCCGTAATTCTTGTTGTTGGCCGCCAAATATCCAGGGATGACGAGACCACCAGATATTCCAAAGCGCCTCGTCGGGCAATTCCCAAACCAACAGTGATGGGTGATCTTTGAACTTATTTATGATTTGCGCCAGTCTCTGTTCATTATTAAGGTCGTTTTCTTTCAGCTTAACTGTGGAACCCAGACAAATCCACGCATAAAGTTTGTGCTGGTGTATCCGATCCAATGCATTGATGTCCTGTGGAACTCGGACCAGATTGAAACCGCTTTGAGCTATTTCACTGAGTCTTTCATCGTCTGTCGGTAGTTCGTACAAGCCGATTATCAATCGCGCAGTGCCATCGATTTTTAAAAAACCATCTTGACTAAAACGACTATCATCTGCTGGTATGCTGCGGTTGGCGGAAATTCCCTGGGCCTGTACGTTTTGTAGAAATAAACCGACAAGAGATAATAATAAGGGATAGAACAAAACCTTAATGAGTTTAGCGTTATTCATGATTAGATCCTTTATCAGCTTTACATACTTGTTTAATGAGTACAATTTACCAAAAAAGCGATAGTAAGGTAAGAGAGATTATTTACTATTATAGACACATAGGATATCAAGGCTTAAATCTAAAATTTGTTATTGCATCATGATCACACACTTTCGTAACAAAGACGTCCAAGTGGCTGAGCATTTACCGTTTTCTTGCCATTTATATCTAATCCGGTATACTCATGCGTAAGAGCCTGCTGTAATAAAAGTTGCTGTGCTTTTAATTGGGCTGCAATGTATCGTGACCAGCTTGAGAGGCTTTAGTTACAAAGTTACTGTTAGAAAAATGCCGCTTTTTAAGTAGCGGAGTTGCCTATGAAACCAGGGATCGTCCTTTTGCTGGCAATATTACTTCACCCAGTCGGTGTGAATCGCGGCGAAGCGAAAGAACCGAAACAAAAAGATTCGATTGAGGTGCATACGACCAGCAGCAATCAAGGTTCTATTGGAAAGCCGGGACTCGTGGCAACCTATCGCCATGAATCCGGCGGCGCGATTCCCGGTTCCGTTGTGAGGATCCTTAGGCTTGCCCTCGGTCCGTTGGAAGAAAAGAATGGCCGTCAATTCCAATGGCTCCATTTGCACGCAGCTAAAGCAAATGGGGAACCGTTTAGTGTTTGGATTCTTACCAAAGGGTATCCCCCTGCCAATGTTACGGTTGCCCGTGAAACGACGGCACGATATATACTGAAGGAGGGAAATACTCAGGCTCTGGAGTTCCGTCACCAATTCTCAGGCGAAGCAGTTCTTCCCTCACTCGGTGCTTGGAGCCATCTTTTTCCACGTGCCGCAGATAGTGTTTCCTCAAAGGGTCTCTTTACCGAGAAAATGCGTTACCTGGGAAACATTTATTTGCTCGAAAGACTCGAGGACTCAAAATATGTTTCTCCGCCGACTAATATCAGAATTCTCGAACTCCTTCCGGATGTGCTCATCGGCGTTCCTCATAATACGAGACAGAAAGATGAAATCCGGCGTTACGACGACTCCGACTACGAGTTGATTCGGCTCACGAAAAACGATTATGATGAAATGATCGAAGCAGGAATGAATTGTCTCCGAGTCGATAAAGAGCAAGCGGACTGGATCAGCCGCCGTGATGTGTTCTATTGGGGAATGGCTTCAGAGCAGGTCAACTATCCGGAATGCCTTTATCGAAGTAACTACCTTGGCCCCCTTCTGTTTCTCGATGAACCGGCGGTTTGTACCAGGGATCACGTTATTCGGCCCCGTTTAAGGAAGGATCGAGAGTTTCGAAAGGCTATTACCCCTCAGATTGTCTTGGATGAATTTCAGAAATATTTTCACAAAGCAAAGTATCAAGGCAATCCAACTGCTTTACTTCGGGGTTTGTCGGCACGACCTGATGTGGATGTGGGTGACATGGAATTTCTTCAGCAGAACCTTTATACATGGGAAACCATGGTGAGTTCGGCGCTTCATCAGCTTGGCGAAGGAAATAGTGCGCCCCCTTCTGCGATGGTTTTTGAACCTCCAGGACGCGTGGGAACGCTCAGAACCCTTCCGGAAATGAATATGGCTTACCTTTGTCAGATCCCTGTTGAAAACCCCAAAAACCTGATCGGAATTATTTACGGATTTCTGCGCGGCGCAGCAAGACTCACAAACAAGGGATGGGGAACGAGTATCTATGGTCAAGTCGATCGTGCGGATAGCTTTTGGTTTCTAACGCATGCTTATGATCTCGGAGCGCGGCTATTCTTCTTTTGGGATACGCACCGACTTGCCTGCGTTCCCTATAGTGAGTGTCTGGCCTTGACGAGGAATCTGCGGGCGCACGCCGATGCCCATCCTTATAGAAACCTGCAAAGA
>CBDVBU010000149.1:0-8214 GCA_965372295.1 uncultured Phycisphaerae bacterium | reverse complement strand
AAAAAAAAAAAACAAAAAAACCTTTCTACAAGGGTGTTCCAATTTGGGGGTGCCCCCCCAAAACATTTTGGGGGGGCGGGCGCCCCGCCCCCCACACGGCAGTATTGCACAACCATTATTGACCGGTGGGCCAGGCAAACTTTAAGCTTAAGACTCAAAGAATTGAACAACGAGATACGAGAATGATTGTCGGCGTTATGACAGCACATTTATCTTTGCAGGGTGTGACTTCCCTCAAGGGAAAGAGGAGTATTGTCAAAAGCGTCATCGGGCGGCTTAAGAGCAGATTCAACATCTCGATCTCGGAAGTCGATCATCAGGACAGCAAAACCATCGCGGTTATCGGCATTGCAATTGTTGGCAATGACGCTCAGTTCATAGACCGTCAGTTTGACGCCATCATCGGTTTTATGCGGAACGACGGCCGGTTCTACCTCGGACAAATCGATCGCGAAACCTTCTAACGAAACGTGCTGCGTGCTGAGTCGTGGAACGCGGAACGATGTACGCAGAACGAGTTAAAGAATCGTATCGACGATAAATCTTGCGCCGAGAAATATATCGAGTGCCAATGTTGCATAGAGCAGGATCTGCCGGACCGGGTGAATCCGCAATTTCGCACGCGCGATAATAAAAAGCATAGCCACGGCGATCGCTCCGAGGATGTACATCTTTGCCGTCTCGGTCAGCAGCCGGGCGTATCCGTCGGCGAGTCCTGCTGCTGTCTGAAAATACTTTGTTGCGAAAAGCAGTGTGACGATGGCAAGGACGCCCAACAGGATTGCAATTAACAGAACCGGCCTTCTATCGGCCGGGCCGGCACTGATTAGTCCCTGCATCCCGGCCCCGATAAGAACCGAGCAGCACAGCGTGCTGATGGCCAGGAAGATAATCGGGCTGATCTGAAGCAGCGAGTCACAAAAGGCTAATATCGTAGCGACGGCAAAGATGACAACGATGCCGAATCGCCGAGCCGCCATGGTCGTTAAGAGCCGTCCCTTATGCAGAATGCCGCCGGTTCGTAGAATTTCCAATGGGGCCAGGAACATGCAAAATCCCATAACCAGCGCGGCGATCGGAACATGATAAAAGCCGATTAACATTTTATGGCGTCTGGCCGCGACCAGCGGAGCCAACAGGCCGGCCAGGTCGGCGCCATGGAGTTTGAGCTTGATTGGAATCGGATATAAGCCAAAGCGGGCGGAGACCTGGAAGAACAGCACAATCGCCAAAAAAGGCAGAAGCGCAAGCAATATGCGTAGCGGCTTGAATTTGCCTTCCGGGCCAAATACGGCCGGGCAAAACAGCCACGGTATAGCAGCGACCAAAAAGCCTGCCGTCGGGTGAAATTTAGCTAATCCAAGCACGAACGGCCCAAAGCCATAAATGGCCCCGGCGAAAAACGACTCGGCGAATCCGGCCACCCAGCGCCGACTGAGCACATAAGTACCCAATGAGGCTAAGCAGATATTTGCCACGATCAGGTCTTGCAGTTGTAGAGCATCGAAGCCTTTGAAATACGGCCGATACAGATAAACAGAAAAGACCGTATATACTACCGCAGCTATGGCAAACCTCGTGTACTTCGTATTCATTTCAGAATTACTCTGCCGGTTCCCGTAGTTATTCTGCCTATCTTGTAAACCTGCTCGCCGAACCGCCTGAGCTTCCGGGCAATTGCATTAGCGAAATCCTCAGCCACGATCAACACAAATCCTATCCCCATATTAAAGACCCGGTACATTTCCTCTTCTTCGACGGGACCGGTGTTTTGCAGAAACGTAAATATCTTATGCTTGGGCCAGCTCGATTTTTTTATGACCGCGTTGCAGTCTTTCGGCAGCACTCGCGGAATATTGCCCGGCAGGCCGCCGCCGGTAATGTGCGCCATCCCGTGAACGATTCGTTTGACTTTGTACTGCGAGAGCAATTTCACAATCGGCCGAACATAGATCCGCGTGGGCTCCAGCAAAACATTGCCCAGCACAGCGCCGCCGAGTTCATCCAATACATCGGCTATTTTGAGCTTTGCCTGCTTGAAACAGATATTGCGAGCGAGCGTATAGCCGTTACTGTGCAGTCCGCTGGAGGCAAGGCCGAGAATCACGTCGCCACTTCTGATGGTTTGGCCCGTGATGATTTTCTTTCGCTCAACCACACCGACTGCGAAGCCGGCCATATCGAAATCATCCGGAGCATAAGTATCGGGCATCTCAGCCGTTTCTCCGCCGATTAGAGCACAGTCCGCTTGCCGACAGCCTGCTGCGACACCTTTGACAAGCTCGGCGACGATTTTCGGCTCCAGCTTGTGAACCGCCAGATAATCCAGAAAGAACAACGGCTCGGCCCCCTGCACGAGCATGTCATTGACGCTCATCGCCACCAGATCGATGCCGACAGTATCGAATTTCTTTATCTGGCCGGCTAACTGGACCTTGCTGCCCACGCCATCTGTGCAGGCCACCAGGACTGGGTTCTTGTAATTTTTCTTAAAGAGTCTCTCATCGTAGTCCAGCCGGAACATCCCCGCGAAGGCATTATGTGATTGAATTACCCGAGGCCCGAATGTGCCGGCAACGGCCGATTGGATCTGACGAACCATCTCGTCGTTTGCGTCGATATTCACCCCGGACTCTTCATAGCTGATATATTTGCTCATCGGCGGAAAACCATTCCCTTCGACTCCGCTCAGGGTGAAGAGATATACGCTCTCCTTCATGCCGAGCGGAGACGAGGCACAATCGGAAGAAAAATTCAATCTGCGTCTATTTCGTCAAACATATTCATCTGATACCGTTCCATCGTGAACTTGTTGACTGCCACATCGACCGGTATTCGATATTTGCCGCTCCAGCATGCAGTGCAGTAATGGTCGGCTCCCAATATCGCACAGGACAGCATCCCCTCCAGCGACACATAGCCTACACTGTCAACTTCGAGGAATTCCCTTATCTGCTCCAAATCGCGATTGTTCGCCAGCAACTCTTCTTTAGTCGGGAAATCGACGCCGTAGAAGCACGGGAACCTGATCGGCGGACAACTCACTCGCATGTGGATTTCTTTAGCCCCGGCCAGCCGCATTGCCCTGATCTTGCCGCGCGTCGTCGTGCCGCGAACTATCGAATCGTCCACCACAACGATGCGTTTGCCGGCGACAACTTCGTTGACAACCGCCAGCTTGAGTTTGACCTCGAGCTCTCTGAGCTTCTGATCCGGCGTGATAAAAGTCCGCCCCACGTAGTGACTTCTGACCAGTCCCATATCGAACGGAATCCCGCTCTGTTCGGCGTATCCTATCGCCGCCGAGGTGCCGGAGTCCGGCACGGGAATCACCACGTCGGCGTCAACGGGGTGCTCGGACGCAAGCTGCCTGCCAACTTTCTTTCTATAATTGTGCACATTCTCGCCGAAAAACGTGCTGTTCTGCTTGGCGAAATAGATATGCTCGAAGATACAGTGGGCCGGCGTAACGGTGCCCGGCGTGACGAAAAATCTGCTGGAGATGCCATTTTCATCCAGCCGAACGATCTCGCCCGGCTCGACTTCACGAACGAACTTTGCCTCGACGGCATCCAGGGCACACGTCTCGCTCGCAGCGACATAGCAGCCCTTCTCAGTCTGTCCGATGCACAAAGGCCTTATCCCGAATGGGTCCCGCGCCGCCTCGATACGGTCGGCAAAAAGAAACAGCAAACTGTACGCCCCCTGCAGGTGGTTAAGCACGTGTGCCAGAGGATCGAGATGACTAACGTGCGTCGGCTTGGCCAGCAGATGAGTAATAATCTCAGTATCGCTTGTGGACTTGAAGATGCTGCCGTACGCTTCGTATTCGTCCCGCAGCCTCGCGGCGTTAATCAGGTTGCCGTTATGTGCTATCGCTACCTGACCCTGGGAATACTCGGCCATAAGCGGCTGGCAGTTCACCGCCCTGCTGGTGCCGGTTGTCGAATAGCGAACGTGCCCGATAGCGGTCCGACCGGGTAATTTATCAAAAATGTTCCGGCCTCCGCGGAATACACGCCTGACCGTACCCATACCCGCATAGCACTGCAAAGTCTTGCCGTCGCTCGATGCTATACCGGCCGATTCCTGGCCACGGTGCTGAAGGCTATGCAGCCCGAAGTACGTCTTTTGCACTGCCTCATCGTCGCCAAAAATGCCGAACAGACCACAATACTCTTTTTTCTCGGAAGTCATAAAGCGATTGTCGTTTATTGAAGGCCGTTTGTCAATTTGAAATCTGAAATCTGAAATTTAAACCACATCATACATCTTCAGGATACATAAATTCAGGCACACGCCGAACCTTGCCTTTCTCATTTACGCAGGCCAGTACACTGTCGCCCTCGGCCAGGATTACACCATCGCTACAGCAAGTCAGCTTATAGACATGCTCGACCTTAGCGGCGGAAACCGCCGAGCACGTAGTCTCCAGAAGGAGCTGCTCGTCATATTGTGCCGGCCGGCGAAACTTGATATTCAACTGGGCGACGACAAAGAACACGCCGGCCGCCTCCAGGTCTTTGTACGCAACACCGTTAGCTCGCAAAAGCTCCGTCCGGCCCATCTCGAACCATACAGCGTAAACGCTGTGATGAACCACGCCGCCCTTATCCGTCTCGGCATAACGGGCCGCGATATTTATCGTATGGCTCGAAATTTTCGTTCGTTGCGGAAAATCCATAAGCAAATAGTAGGGTGGGCACTGCCCACCGATTTCGATAATGGTGTGCATTGCACACCCTACGCGAAGCGAAGGATCTCAATCGTTAGCAAGTTGTTAATCCGTTCCAATCCCAGATGCTTCGCCTTCGGCTCAGCATGACACTTAAGTGTCATTTTACACTTTGATTTTTGACCTTTAATTTTCCTTATACCAGTATTTCTCTATTTCTTCGAGTGTCTTGCCCTTTGTCTCCGGCACAAATCGCCAGACAAAGACCAGCAGGGCAACACAAAAAACACCGTAAATCCAAAACGGAAAGCCGCGATGAAACTTCTCGACCAGCCATGGATTCTCATCCATCATCGTGAAAGTCTGCGTCACGATGTAGTTCGACAGCCACAGAAACACGGTGGCGACTCCCATTGCACGCCCGCGAATCCGCGTCGGAAATATCTCCGAAAGAATCACCCACGTCACCGGCCCCACCGAAAGGGCAAAGCACGCGATATACCCGAGAATAAAAACCAACAGCCACATGCCCGTCGTATGCCGCAGGTAGCCGGCAAAGCCCATTGCCGCCAGGCAGATTCCCATCCCCGCCGAGCCGATCAGCATCAGAGGCTTTCGCCCGAGACGATCGACCGCCCAGATGGCAATTACCGTAAAAGTCAGATTCACCGCTCCGACGATGACCTCCTTGAGCAGGGCAGCGTCCGTGCCCGAACCCATCTTCTTGAAAATCTCGGCGCCGAAATATAGAAAGACATTGATGCCCGTCACCTGCTGAAGAACGGCCAGCACAATCCCGATAACGAGCACGATTCGCATCCCAGGCTTGAGTAACTGGGCCAGTGAGCCGCTCTCGTGGGCGATTGCATCGGCGATGGACTCCAACTCCCGCTGAGCATGGGCCGGCCCGCCCACTCGTGTAAGCACCGCCAAAGCCTTTTCGTGCCTGCCGTACTTCGTCAGCCAGCGCGGACTTTCGGGCACAAAGAAAAGCAGCACTAACAGCAGAAGGGCCGGCAACATCTCCGAGCCGAACATCCATCGCCAGCCGTACGCAATATTCCAGGCATCCGTGCCCTGAAGAGCAATAAAATAATTAACAAGATACACAACGAGAAAGCCCGTCACGATTGCGAATTGATTCACCGAGACCATTCGCCCCCGGATGCGGGCGGGCGATATCTCCGCGATATACATCGGCGAGGTGATAGACGCGGCCCCCACTCCCACGCCGCCGATGATCCTGAAAATCACGAACATGGTGATATTCTTCGGCAGTGCCGTGCCGACCGCCGAAACGAAGAAAAAAATCGCCGCCACGATGAGCGTCCTTTTTCTGCCCAGCCAGTCGCTCAGCAGCCCGGCGATTGAAACCCCGATCGTGCAGCCGATTAACGCACTGGCCGCCACCCAGCCTTTCTGAAAGCCCGGATCAAGGTTGAAATGGGTCTCCAAAAAACCGATTGCCCCTGCGATAACGCCCGTATCGTAGCCAAATAATAGCCCGCCCAGGGCCGCCACAACACACACACGCGCCACGTACAAACCGCTTGTCTTTTCGTCATTCGGCATTGTCGCTCCATTTATCACTGAGGTTCATCGGACTGCTGCGGATAATTCTCCAAAGCATATTTCAGCGCCCAATCGATGAACATCGCATGATTATTGTTCTTATAGTCGCCGTCGGGCTTTTTGCACCTGGCCTGCGCCTCGCGTATCTGCTCGACGATTGGAAACGCCGCAGCGCCGATGCGCTGAATTTCTCTGGCCGCATACAGAACAGTTTCTTCCCGTTCTTCTGTCAGTCCATCGGCCAGGACAGGCAGCGCCGCCTCGCATAAACCGGCCCGGCATAAAACTCCCGCGGCCGCAAATCGAACGTTCGGACTGGCATCTTCCAGCACACCTTCGAGCGCCTCGGTCGCCCGGCCGGCCTGTGGGCCTAACGCATCCAGCGCTATTACTGCCCAATAACGCACGACACCATCCGAATCGCTAAGCAACCTGATGAGCTTTGGAATATTCTGAGGCCCTTTGCCCACCAGGTCGGCGGCGGCAAGAATACGCCGTTGAGGAAATTTGCGAGCATTTCGAGTTATCGTGTACGGCGTCGAACCTTCAGCGCGGATGTGCATTTCCGCCTCCGGCAACAAACCCGTGTCACGCGTTTGAAGCATCCAACTGTGAAGTATCCTACGAAGCCTCTCAAGAATCGCCTTTTTCTCAGGATGACCGACGAGATTGTCTATTTCATGCGGATCGGCCACTGTATCATATAGCTCCTCGACCGGCTTGGTAGCTGCCCAGAGCAGCTTCTGCGCTGACGAAAGCTCTTCTTCAGCGACGACCCGCCGTAATTCCTTCATAATCTCGGCCCTGTCCGGATATTCGCTCGGCTGGATATAAGGCAGATGCGGCAAATAATTGCGGATGTATTTGTAACGCTTATCACGAACGCAGCGGGAGAATTCGTACGCCTCATCCACCCGGCTGGACGCTCCGAAAACATATTTCCGCGGCGGCTGTGCCTGGGAACCAAGTAACGCCCTGCCCTCCATATATTTCGGTACCGGCAGCCCTACCAGACTCAACACGGTGGGTGCAAAATCGACGAAGCTGACCAGGCCGTCGATCGTCTCTCCCGGCAGGCCCGGCGATAAATGTTGATACTGCTCGGGGAACCGAATTATCAGCGGGACGTGCAGGCCCGAATCGTACAGCGTTCTTTTGAATCGGGGAATTCCCAGGCCGTGGTCCGCGAAAAAGAAAACGATTGTACTGTCGGCCAGGCCATCGGCTTCGAGCTGGCCGAGCAGCTCACCAACCTGCTTGTCCATAAAGGTTATCAAGTCATAATAGCGGGCCCAGATTTTCCGCACAAACTCCGTATCGGGATAGTACGGCGGCAGAGAGATTTTAGCCGGATCGTGACGTTCTTCCGGTTCGAGTTTCGATCTGTACTTTGCATAAAATGCCTCATCGGAACCGTTGATCTGTCCCTGATGTGTGGAAACGAAGTTAAATACGCTGAAGAAAGGCTGTCCTGACTGGCGTTTGCGCCAGTGGGCATCGTGGCTCGATTCATCCCAGACGTTAACGTCAATGAAGTTGTAGTCCTTCTTATAATTGTTCAAGCAGTAGTATCCCGCCGCTCGGAGGTATTCGGGGAAGCACTTGATCTTTTCAGGCAGTTTGACTTCGGAGCGCAGATGCTGGGTCCCAAGAGATGTCGCATATACACCTGTGACCAGGCATGAGCGTGATGGAGCGCAGACCGGAGCAGTCGCAAACGCCTTGGTGTATCGTAAAGCTTCGCCGGCCAGCTTGTCGATATTCGGCGTGATGGCAAGTTCATCGCCGTAGCAACCCAGGCGGGGACTGACGTCTTCGCAGGTAATCCAGAGTATATTGGGTTTTTCTCCGGGTGTTTTGGCAGGAGCGGTTCGCGAGCCAACCCGACATCCCGGCAGGGCGAGGGCGGAGGCATACAAGCCGGCCTTTTTTATGAAGTCGCGACGTGAATGAGAGGAATTATTCAT
>CBDVBU010000148.1:0-8238 GCA_965372295.1 uncultured Phycisphaerae bacterium | reverse complement strand
CTGATACCGGGCAAACATCGGCTGAACCTGCACGCAATGTACGCAGAAACCGCCGGCAAGGTCGACCGCAACGAGCTGGAGCCGAAGCATTTCACAACGTGGATTGATTGGGCCAAAGCAAATGGTATTGGAATGGATTTCAACGGAACATTTTTCTCGCATCCGAAGGCCGACAGCGGTTTCACGCTTTCCAGTGCCGATGAAGATATACGCAAGTTCTGGGTCGAACACGGGATAGTATGCCGGAATATCGGAGCTGCGATGGGCAAAGAACTGGGCAGTCCCTGCGTGACAAACTTGTGGATTGCAGATGGCTACAAAGATATTCCCGCCGACCGCAAAGGGCCTCGCGAGCGGCTGAAAAAATCGCTCGA
Organism: uncultured Phycisphaerae bacterium; assembly: GCA_965372295.1. Classification (GTDB taxonomy): domain Bacteria; phylum Planctomycetota; class Phycisphaerae; order Sedimentisphaerales; family Anaerobacaceae; genus JAFGPJ01. The sequence goes on along the minus strand of CBDVBU010000148.1, from coordinate 7,864 downwards.
TGAGATATTCGCCGAATCGATAGACCGCGGCCAGCTCCTGGATGCAGTTGAATGCAAGCTGTTCGGTATCGGCTCGGAAAGCTATGTTGTCGGCTCGCATGAGTTTTATTTGGCTTATGCTATCGAAAACAAAACGCTGCTCTGCCTGGACACGGGACACTTCCACCCGACGGAGGTCGTCTCCGACAAGATATCATCGGTCATGACTTTTCTCGACGAAATCCTGCTCCACGTCAGCAGGGGCGTGCGGTGGGACAGCGACCACGTTGTGATTCTCTCGGACGAGCTGCGCGCCATCGCGCAGGAGATCGTTCGAGGCGATTATCTCGAACGGGTGCACATCGGCCTGGATTTCTTCGATGCCAGCATCAACCGTATCGCGGCATGGGTGATAGGAACACGTTGCATGATAAAGGCCCTCTTGATCGCCCTGCTGGAACCATCGGAAAAGATACGCCGGATGGAGCTTCAAGGCGATTACACCGGGCGCCTGGCGATGCAGGAAGAGTGCAAGACACTACCCTTCGGAGCGGTATGGGATTACTATTGCACGAAAATGGAAACCCCGGCGGGCGAATCATGGATGGATGAGACCAGAGCCTACGAAAAAGATGTTCTCAGCAAACGCAGGTAGAACCGATACATATCACTGTTAAAAAGTAAGGGAGACGGCATGGATACGGAACAACAGTCGCAGCAAACGCAAGCGGGAAGTGAGTTCGAGCGCGAGCCGGTGCCGAAAAGTGCACGGCTCGGTTTCAAGAGCTTTATCGGAATGTACGCCGGCGAGCATTGTGCCGGGACAGAGTTAATGATCGGGCCGCTATTTGTCGCCGCTGGAGTCAGCGCCTTCGACCTTGTCATGGGTCTCCTCCTCGGCAACGCCCTGGCGGTCCTTAGCTGGATATTTCTTTGTGCGCCTATCGCCACTCGCAGCCGTCTGACGCTCTACTATCATCTTGAAAAGATTTGCGGCCGCAAACTCGTGACGCTTTACAACCTCGCCAACGGCGTGATGTTCTGCTTCCTCGCCGGGGCGATGGTCACCGTCTCGGCAACGGCAATCGGGGTATGGTTCAAGTTCCCCATGCCCGGACTCAACGACTTGTATCCCAACAGTGTCGGCTGGGTAGTGGCGGTCGCGGTTGTCGGCGGACTCATCGCCATCGTTGCCGCCTACGGCTACCAAACAGTAGCAAAGTTCGCAAATATCGCCGCCCCGTGGATGGTCCTGGTGTTCCTGGCCTTCGGCTTTGTGGGCCTTCGCCAGTTCATCCAGACAACAGGCACCGAAATCAGCTCGCTCGGCGACCTCTTGACTTTGGCCAAAACTCAGATATGGAAAGGCGGGGCGCCGCTTGAAGGGCAGGTCAAATTCACCTTCTGGCATGTCACCTTCTTCGCATGGTTTTGCAATATGGCCATGCACGTCGGCATGAGCGATCTGTCCGTATTTCGATTCGCGAAAAAGTCCTGGTACGGCATTGCCAGCGGCGCGGGCATGTACGTGGGACACTTCATGGCATGGATCAGTGCTTCGATCCTCTATGCCTATCAATTGCACCTTGACCCCGCCGACACAGATGTGTTGCCGGGTCCGCTGGCATTTCGTGCCGCGGGAATAGCTGGTTTGCTGTGTGTGATTATCGCCGGCTGGACGACCGCCAACCCGACCATCTATCGAGCGGGACTCGCATTCCAGGCGATCTCGCCGAAATCGTCCCGTTTTAAGGTGACATTGATCACCGGCGCGATCGCTACGGTCGCTGGTATGTTCCCGGCGATTGCGATGAAACTGCTGGGCTTCGTCGCGCTGTACGGCCTGGTTCTAATGCCGATGGGTGCGGTAATCTTCGTGGACTTCTGGCTGATCCGTAAGTTCGGCCTGCAAAGTTACTACGCCGAGCTGAGCGGCAAGACCTTCAACTGGGCAGCCGGCCTGGCCTGGTTCGTGACACTGGCAACAGCCTGGGTATTAGTGAAGTATGCCGGTGTACAGATATTTTTTGTCTCCCTGCCCGGCTGGTTTGTCGCGGCCATTTTGTATATCGTCCTGAGCAAGTTCTACCAGAAAAAGATCCGCCCCGCGTAGCGGAATAAAAGGAGAAATCACTATGCGTTCTATTTTGCAAATAGTCTCACTGCTGGCATTAATCGCTTTGACACTGCCTTCGATTATTTTCCTTGCAGGCCGAATGGAGCTGGACACGGTCAAGTGGCTCATGCTGCTCGCTACGATCGTCTGGTTCGTCGCCGCGACTCCCTGGATGTGGAAAGACAACGGGGCCGAGAAGCAGGCAGATTAGACAAACTACTTAAAGAAATTTAAAGTGAAAAGAGAAAACAGAATTATGGCAATAAATCAAGACTTAGCAGACCTTATAAGAATATCGAACACAACAGGAAAAGATCCGGCACTCGTTCAGGGCGGAGGCGGCAACACATCGGTCAAGACCGCGAACGGCAAATATATGTACATCAAGGCCAGCGGTACGGCTCTTAAAGATATGAACGCAAAACAGGGCTGGCGTCGGCTCCGGCTTGATGCCGTCCTGTCGGTAATCGAAGACAAGTCACTGGCAAAGCTTGATACCTGCAAGAGAGAACCGGCAGTCGTGGACCGCCTGCTTCTGGCCTGTGACGACAACGTCACCAATGCGGCGCGACCCTCGGTGGAATCGCATCTGCACGCCTTCCTTGAGCGTTGCGTAATTCATCTGCATCCCCTTGTCGTTGCGGCGTACGTAAACGCAAAAAACGGCAGAGCACAAATCGACAAGCTCTTTAAGAGCGAGAAATTCCCGCCGGTCTGGGTGCCATACACTGATCCTGGTTTCATGCTGGCAAAGAGAATTTCGAAGCTCGTCCATAAGTATCAACAGCAGCACGGCAGAAAACCCGCCGTGATGATTCTGGCAAAGCACGGCCTTTTTGTCACCGCGGAAACACCCGATGCTGCGCTGCGCCTCGTTCGCAAAGTAATCAAGCTCTGCAGCAGCAAATTGAAACCAGTAAAGCCGCGCAAGACCAGCCCCCCCGCCAAAAGTGACATCGCCGCCGCCAAGGCAGCGATCGGCAAAGCGGTCCTCGACGCCACCGGGCAATCGGCGCCCGTCACTTACTCTTCAAACAACAAATCCGTCGCCGCCTTTATTGCTCGCAAAGACGCCGCCAGACTTCTGGCCACGCCGGCCCTGAATCCGGATGAGCTGGTTTACGCCAGCGGCTCGGCGATATGGCTGGAAAAATACGATGCCAAAACCATTACACGGAAACTCAAGTCGCTCGTTCGTCGAGGCCAAAAACCGGCCGCGGCTTTCGTCGTCAAAGGCCTGGGCCTCTTCGTCGCAGCCGGCGAGAAAACCGCACCATTGATTGCCAAGATTACCACCAGTTCGCTCATTATCCGGATGCACGCAGCGAAATTCGGCGGCGTCCTTGCCCTAAACAAACGCCAGCAGAACTTCATCAACAACTGGGAATCCGAAGCTTTTCGCAAGAAATTAGCAAGCAAAAAGAAGTGAATATCAGTCATAGCCTAAGAAAACTCTCTATTTAGTATGCAGAATGGAGAATTGTAAATGGTAAATCCGAAGGGCTTAATCGGCTGTAATTCTTTACCTTCACACATTACTTACCTTTGTGGCTTCGTTCATCCGTGGCTAATAGTCTATTTTAAAAACAAAGCCAATTTCACAGCTTATTAGCTGGTCGCTTTGGCCAGACGGCGAGTAGTGCCTGATTTGCGATTGTACGAGCGCAAGAGACGACCATCAAGCAAAAATGCTTGCTCTGCAACCGCTGATTCTGTTAAAAAATGCAAAATGAGAATCCTACAGTTGCTTTTCCGAGGCATGATGTGTTATAATACTGCTTCTTAATGCTGTTAGCGGGGCAATTTCGCTGTTTTTGCCCTCGAAAAGTGGATTTTTCAGGAGATTTGAAGAATGAGTTTTTGTATTGATGATACTCGAAAGAAACCGGTCCCAAAGATAAAAGACCTTATCAAAGATGGGATTGTTGGCCTTGAGGATGTAACCGACTGGCTTCGGACGATTTACGAGATTCGTTTTTTCGAGGAAAAGGTTTTCGATCTTTTAGGCCAGAATATTATCAAAGGCGCTTCACACCTTTATGCCGGCGAGGAGGCGATTGCAGTCGGCGCAACGGCCGCTATCGAGCGAGGCGATGTAATAGGCTCAACCCATCGCGGACACGGCCATTGCGGTGCTATCGGCAATAAATACGCCGACAACGAACAGCAGCGTCAAGACCACTGGAATGCTATGATGGCGGAACTGATGGGCAGAGAAACCGGCTATTGCAAAGGCAGAGGCGGCTCAATGCACATCGCGGAAGTCGAGAAACAGAACAACCTCGGCTCAACCGGTATCGTCGGTGGAAATCAGCCCCCTGCGGTCGGTGCAGCTATGGCGGAAAAATATAGAAAGACAGGCAAAATCGTATTATCCTTCTTCGGCGACGGTTCGACAAACACCGGCTCTTTTCACGAATCTATGAATATGGCCTCCACTCTCCGTGTGCCTATGGTGGTTATTATCGAAAACAATCTTTACGGTATGAGCGTGCCGTTTTCCGGCAGTGAAATCGACGGAACCGTCTGCGCGAGTAATATAGAAGATATTGCCCAGCGGGCGGCGGCTTATGATGTCCCTGCTGTGATAGTTGACGGTCAGGATGCCGTGGCGGTTTTCCTTGCTGTTCAAAAGGCAGCCGATATAGCAAGAAAAGAAAACCAGATGACAATGATCGAGGCCAAGACCTATCGCTGGTACGGCCACAGTCGAAGCGACCCGCGGGCGTACCGTACCAAGGCTGAGGAAAAAACATGGCATGATCGTGACCCGATCACGGTACTGAGGGCAAAGCTCGTCGATGAAAAACTGGCTGACGAAAAGCAACTCGACGAAATAAAGGATAAAGCAAACAATACGATAGAAACAGCCACTCAGTTCGGAATCGACAGCCCGTGGCCCAATCCGGCTGAACTGGCCAAGGATGTTTACGTCGAAGAATCGTATCCGGCTGACCTCATCGAAGCCGACAAGGCTGCCGGCGAAAAAGTGGCTCAGGCCACCGAAGCTTTTGAGACGGCGTTTTCCACTTCCACCGCCAAAACAAAAAAAGAGAAAACCGAAGAAGCTACGGCCCAGGTAAAAGAGCAGTTCGGAATGGATATTATGACAATCGGACAGGCTGTTGTGGCCGCTCAGGCCGAAGAAATGGAACGGGACAAAGATGTCTTTATTATGGGCGAAGATGTCGGTTTGTACGGCGGTGCTTATCAGGCTACGCGTGGTCTATCGTCCAGGTTCGGGACCGACCGTGTGATAGATACCGCTATTTCCGAGGCAGCTATTGCCGGTGCGGCTGTCGGTGCGGCTCTTCGGGGCTTACGGCCCATAGCCGAACTTATGTACGTCGATTTCGTGACAATCGCGATGGACCAGCTCGTTCACGTCGGCGCTTATAACCGCTACATGTTCGGCGGAAAAGCAAAAGTACCGATGGTCCTGCGAACCGAAGGCGGCGTCGGCAGGTGCATCGCCGCCCACCATTCCGAATCGCTCGAAGCCTGGCTCATGCACACGCCGGGACTTTACGTCGTAATGCCCTCGACGCCTTACGATGCGAAGGGCCTGCTCAAAGCCGCCATCCGCAGCGACAATCCGGTCGTCTTCATCGAGCACAAAGCAACATACGGCCAATTCGGTGCGGTCCCGGATGGTGATTACATTATTCCGCTTGGCGTAGCGGATATTAAAAGGCCCGGCAACGATGCAACTATCGTCAGCTACAGCAGGATGGCGATGTGGTCGCTTCAGGCAGCCAAAATCCTCGCCGAGCAGCATGGCATTGACGCCGAGGTCATCGACCTGCGAACACTCAAACCGATGGATATAGATACGGTCGCCGAGTCGGTACGCAGGACGGGCCGGCTGATTACGGTCAGCGAAGGTTTCTGTACTTGCGGGGCCGGCAGAGAAATTTCCGGGCGGTTCATGGAATACGAATTCAGCGACGGCTCGCACGGCTTCGATTATCTCGATGCCGCCCCGGTGAATCTCGCAGCCGCCGATGTGCCCCCGCCCATGAGCGAACCGCTTGAGCTGGCGAGCATCCCAAGCATCGAGAGAATTACAGAAGCCGTAAAAAAACTCGTAAATACTTAGCCCCCGGCACTGCCGGGGGTTCGACCGGTGGTTTTGCCGCCGGTCTTCGCAATACGAAACATATTAAGGATTTCATAAATGGCAAAAGAAGTAAGATTACCGCAGCTCGGCCAAACAATGGAAGAGGGAACCGTTGTCAACTGCCTGGTTAACGTCGGTGACGAAGTAAAAAAAGGCGATGTAATTTTCGAGATAGAAACGGACAAGGCGACCCTTGAGATGGAATCTCCCGCCGAAGGTTTCGTTAAGTACGTTCTTGCCAAAGTCGATGAGACGCTGCCTGTCGGGGCGCCTGTTTTAGTTTTGGGCGACAAGGATGAAGACGTGCCGCAGAGCTTTGTCGATTCGCTAACGGGCGCCACCCCTGCACCACCTGAAGCTGCACCGGCTGCCGAAACCGAGCCGGAGCCTGCTAAGCCGGCAGGCAGAATCATGGCCTCACCAAGGGCAAAGAAACTTGCCGCGGACCTCGGCGTTGATTTGGCGACAGTAACCGGCACCGGCCCAGCCGGCAAGATTACCGAGCAGGATGTCCAAAAAGCGGCCGCTGCAAAACCATCCGAATCCGCCGCCCCGGCAGCCCCTGAGGTAAAGGCCAAAGCAGGCCAAACCATACCGCTCAACAGGCTGCAGAGAATCACGGCTGAGAAAATGCTCAAATCCAAGCGAGAAATTCCGTGCTTCTATCTGACCGTAAAAGCGGATGTCACCGATCTGGTTGAGCTGCGAACCAAGCTGAATGAGACCGGCGGTGTGAAGCTCTCTTATAACGACTTTCTCCTGAAAGCGGTCGCTACGGGACTGGAAAAATATCCGATTATGACCAGCCAGCTCGCCGGCGAAGAAATCCGGTTGGCAGAGGCAATCGGCATCGGCCTGGCGATATCCGTTCCGGACGGCCTGGTCGCACCGATTGTCAAGGATGTCAATAAAAAGGACGTTCGGCAGATCGCGCTGGATAGTCAGGCCCTGATCGAGAGGGCACGCAGCAACAAACTAGCCCCGACAGATGTCGAAGGCGGCTGTATAACCGTCAGCAATCTTGGCGCGTTCGGGATCGACAACTTCATCCCGATCGTCGTCCCCGGCCAGTGCAGCATATTAGGTATCGGCCGGATAACCGATACCTGCGTGCCCGACAACGGCAACATCATGGTCCGCAAGCTGATGAACATGACCCTGTCCGTTGACCACAAAGTCGCCAACGGCGCCTACGCCGCCCAGTTCCTCGACTTCACAAGAAAAATGCTGGAAGACACATCCATGTTTGTACTTAAGTCCTGAATGCTGAACTTTGTAGAAGGTAGGAAGGAGCATTTGACATGGCTCAGAAAGTTGAAGCGAAACATCTGCCGAATATAGGGAAGGCAACGCCAAAGGTTCCGGTGATTGGGATTTTTGCTACGAGCGATCCTCGAATCGACCAAGCCAGTCGGACTCGTTGTCAGAATATTGCGAAGATGGCGGCCGATACTATCAGCGGGTCGGTGGTTTTGCCGGATAAGACGCCGGTGCCGGTGGTCTATTCGACCGTGCTGGTTGACGGCGAGGCGCAGGCGGACATCGTAGCCCAGCAGTTTCGCAAGGCAGGCGTCGATATTCTGGTTTGCGTGCCGGATACGTGGGCGTTTCCCCAGCTTACGGCTATTTCGCTGCTCCAGCAATTTCCG
>CBDVBU010000147.1:0-8251 GCA_965372295.1 uncultured Phycisphaerae bacterium | reverse complement strand
ACGAGGCAAAGTATGAGATAAATATGAACATCAGGTATGTACGAATCTGCCGATCCATTGATTACATCCTTTCGATTCAAACCGTTTACAATTATTTTCCAAGTCTGTCAAGTATGAAAACTATATGAAGTCACCCTGTACTGAGCGCAGCCGAATGGGTTGCACCTCTGCAGAGAATCAGGACAAATCCGGCAACTGAATTAGCTGCCGAATTCTTCGATGATTTCTACAGAATTGATGATCGGGGCCTGTTGCTTCCGGGGATTGCCGTTTTGTGGAATTAGTTCCAGTTTAAGATCGCCGATCACCTTTATGGCGGACAACTCCTTCACCAGAGCCTTATCGGGCTGGCCGGCATCCTGGGTGACATCGAGGTTTTTGAGCACAACCTTATCTTGTAGTTTAACGTCGAAGATGCGCTGACCCTTCTTATCTCCGGCTGGAGCACGGAATCCTAAGCGGACGGTATATGTTCGTGGTTGTTGCTTAGACCCTACCAAAGGAATCGTACAACTCGTCAGGCCCAGGCAGCCGGAGGTGAAGAGCCAGGGCTTATTGGTGCCTTCAATATTCTTCCCAATGGAATTGGCACGGAAATAACCCATCCCTTCCATGATTGTTTCCTGAAGATCGAATTTCACCCCGTAATTGCTGAAGTGGTTCTTGGTATAGACGGTTTTGGGATTGGGATATCCGAACCATAAGGTTCCGTGTTCGTCTTTCTTGTCCGCCGGGGCACCGAAGTTGATGGCCAGATGTCTTACAGGTTTGCCATAGGTGAAGGGGATGACCCTTCCCTTTTCATCGAGTAAGGTCTGATTGACGAAGACGCTCCAGGGCCGTTCCTTCTGAGGTTTGCGCACGAGGGCAAACGAACATCGCAACGGATAAGAGCAGGTACAGCCCGAACTTGCCTCCGGCGCCAGCAGCACGCCGCTGGCCGGTATCATACTAATCCAGCAGCCGGGACGAATACCGCCGAAAATAACCACTCCCGAATCCCGCTCAATATCATACATTGCCGAGCACGAGGAGCGATAGAATATCGTGTTGGCCGAGGCGCTGGAAATAGCACATGTATGGCCGGGCCGGAGAAACTCCCACGGATTTTCCCTGCCGGTCACCGGATCGGTACGCAGCTTAATTTCGCCGGTATGCAGATCGCATGCCTGTGGTTCCAGAATGATCGTTTTGTTAACGACTACCGGCCGAGTACGATAGTTACACGGCCGGGACCAGAGCGTTTTGCCATCCACCGCTGAGAGGGCGACAATCCGGCGAAAGGCTAATTGATCTTCGCGGAATCGGTAGGCATCATGATTGCCAATGCAGCCAAAGAAAAGCAATACATCATCCTGAACGGCTGAGCCCATTGCATCGCCGCAGCACCCCGTGAAATCGACCGCATGTTCCCACAGTTTTTTGCCGGTCGCCAATTCCAGTGCCAGCGCCAAGCGAACATCGACAGGTTCATATTCGTTAGCGAGCTTTTTCATCTTCTCAGATTCGACATACGTACCATTTGCGATAAGGTCGATACGTTGTTTGACAGCGAATTCCTGTTGCGCATCTGTAATTGCGTTTTCGGCAAAGAACACCTTCCCGGCCCCAATTGAGGCGGTAATATTGGAAATGCGTTTGCCGACGTGCTGCCAAATGATTTCACCGGTGTCCGGATCCATTGCGAAAACCATATCACCGACCATCATATTGTCCGTTATTGAACCAATGTCACTGCTGTAATTCTCCCATTTCGGATAGGTTGTCATCGGAGACCATTTGGCATTGGATCGTTTGTAAGCCCAGCTTACGGCGTCGTTCGGCCGGGGGTACTTGGCCCGAAACTCCGCAGCATATCCCTGCTTGAGCGGCAAGGCTCTGATGCCGATCAGCATATTGTCCGCAAAGGAAACGTAGCCCCAACGACGCGGGCTGCCGTCTTCGGCTTCCGGAATACTGTACTTGCGTATGGTTTTACCGGTTGCGGGATCAAGCCGATAGCAAACATCATTCGCTGCCACATATAGCGCCTCTTCCGTAAGGGCCAGATTCCCCCCGTCTATATCCACGCGTGCCCGCACAGCCCCGGGAATCTCTCGCTGCCACAGGGCGGTACCATTAAACGCATCGTACGCCATGACCACTTCTTCGCCCTGCACGAACAGTCGTCCGTCTAAGGCCAGGGGACTTTGAGCTTTGGCGTGACGTTCAACCATCCGCTGTGAGCCAGGTTCACCGTACCAGAGTAATCCCAGCGGTCCTTTAACTGTTTCATCCCCGGAACAGGCTGTGTTTTGGGGGTTGCCATATTGCTGGGTCCACCCGGCAGCGCCATCCAGGCCGGGCCGTTCAAATCTAAACCATTTCTGTTCCCCCGTTTCACCATCGGGAGAGCCCGCGACAATCATACCACCGTAGGGTCTGAGAACGTGCCCGAGTTGTTCGCGAGATACATTGACTTGGCCGGAAGTCAACAATCCTTCGGAGGTGATCAGGTTGGCGAAATAGGGTGGCAGATCTTCGATGTTCCACGGCTCAACGACCACGCGCGCACCCCACAGTCCGGCTTGCTCCAGTTTCTGCCTTGCCTCTTCACGTTCACGCGGATCCTTTTCCAAGCCGATGATCTTCAATTCGGTTCGTTGGGCCAGTTCATACGCAAGTCGGCCGGTATCACATTCGAGTATGAGCGCGTAGCCCTTGGTGATGCTGCTGTCGGCGATGATCCTTTCCGCTGCCTTGCGGTAGAACTCGGTTCTCTCATCATCCGGATAAGGATGGGGATTCACCTTGGGTTCTATGACCTTTACTTTTTCCCTTTTACGCGGGGAAAAGCAATAAATCGGTCCTTTGTTGGAACTTATAATGAGATTACCCGGTGCTGCCGCCATGCTCACCGCCGTGCCGTCAATATTTCCCTGCCACACTTTCTTGCCGGTTTTGGCCTCGATACCTACGACCTGTCCGATACCTCCAACATACAGAATATCTCCGGTTAATATCACTGATCGAAAGCCCCGGCCGGCATAAAACCATTCAAAGCTCGATTGCTTTTCTTTCTTTTCGGACAAGATTAGCTCACTGATCGTGCGGGAGGTCGCTTTGATTTGTTCTTCGATTTTGGCTCTGTCTGCGGCTTGTGCAGTTTTGAGTTTGCCTTTTAGGCTATCGAGTTCCTTTCCCAGGGCGTTTCGCCGATCCGACAGAGTCTTGACTTTTCTTTCTGCCTCGGAGAAGACGACTCGGTTGATTGCGTAAACTCCCTGCTGGGTTACAAGGTATGAATGATGCTTGTTCATGACCATATCGACGCCTGGAAACCAGGCGAAGGCGTCTTTCCGGCGACGGCCGGTTTGAGGATCGTAGGCAACCTTGTGAGGCGTACCGGAGTAGTCCACGCCGGCGATGAGGTGATTCTGACCGAGCAAAGCCCAGGTCCCGCCCCGCTTACCGCTGGTTGCAGCAAAGAATAAGAATTTCCCCGTGCGGCGGTCGAATCCGGCGGGCATAGCCCTGCCCGACGGGAAGTACAACACATCTTTCGAGGCTACCAGATACCCTTGCGGTGAAATGCCGCCGTAATCGAGTTCATGGGCCTGATCACCGATAGTGTCGTTCTTCCATATCACGCTGCCGTCCGCGGCGTCAAGAGCGCACAAATAGATCCCCTCGTAGGGAAACACGCCAGCCCCGCAGTAAGCTACGTTGCCATCCACCAGTACGCCAGTCCTGACGGGCCACAGGGAAATCAGCCGCCCGTTTCCAATCACTTTTTCATCACTCGGTCCCGGCCGGAACTTCCATTTAAGGACTCCGGTGCTGGCATCGAGACAATAGACGTGCCCATCGTCGGAACCTACATATAACCGCCCATTGCTAACTGTCGGGGCGAAACGGATCGGCCCTTCTGTTGCGAACGACCACAGTATTTCCCCTCTTGCTGCGTCCACTGCATATACCTTATTGGTCACCGACGATCCCCAATAAACCACTCCATCGGCCACTACCGCGTGATATGCGTTGTCGCTATGCATTCGCGGCATTTCTTCGGAGGGCAGGGGCCAGGCCGGCTTCGGCGGGTGAACGGGCAGGTATTTCCAGTGCAAAGACAACGCCGGCCCAACGGTTTCCCCAATCTCGCCACTGCGCATTGGATTGGCCCGATAAGTCGACCATTGACCGGCTTGCGCGCTTGCCCAAAGCGCAGAAGACAGTAAAAGTACCACTGAAACCATAACCGGATGATCACATCGTGAGGTTTTTGCCGACCCATCATACTTGTCGCTTCGCATCATGATAAAATACTCCTGTTGCAGGTGCTTATAATCGATACTTTCCATATCAACTACTTGGTTACACAACCAAGTATTCCAATTCGATCATGATACCATAATCTTCTCCATGTTGCAAAAGTCGTGAGCCGTTTTGCGCGGATTTTCGTCTCTTCCGAATAAAGAGGAGGTGTTTGTGCATTGAATATTCAAGAGAGAGTCGTTATTCTATCGGGAATTGGACTCATTAGTGTGACTAAGCTTGAATAAGTGGCAAATGTCGTTTGAGGGAAAAATGATGCAACGTACCGTTGTAATCTTCAATAAAATTCTTCTTATTCTCTTATTGATAGCTCTGCCGCTAATCCTGGTTTGTAAGAAAGGTGGCGAAAGTTCTCCAGAAGACGCTTTAGATGCCTTACTTAACTCCGGGGGCTTAGAGCTTATACACGAAGTTCCACTAAAGTTTGCTACCTACCACGTGCAGGGACTTGATCTTACAGAGCAATTTTATTTTGTAACTTCAGTTGACAGAGAGCAAAGGCGAGGCTGGCTATTTAAGATTCACAGGCAAAACGCCGGCCTAAATTCAAAGGTAGAATTGACTGATGGCGTTTTGATTCATCCAGGCGGATTGCAGTTTGACGGCCATTATCTTTGGATTCCAAATGCCGAGTATAGAAGAGAAAGCCGGACAATGATATACGGCGTCGATCCCAATAGTCTGGAGATACGCAGGTCGTTTCCTGTTGATGACCACATTGGCGCAATTGCATCTGACGGGAAAAACCTGCTTTATGGAGTTAATTGGGACGCGCTTCATTTCTATACATGGGATTTTGACGGACATCAGTCAAACAAGGTCGATTCCCCGACGTCAATGGCATATCAGGACATCAAGTACTTTGCAGGCAAACTTCTATGTAGCGGGCATAAGGACGGTGATTCCGTTATAGACGTTATCGATCCTGAAAGCTGGACGTTAGTAAAACGTATCGATTTGCCGCGAGATGGTTGGAAGAACACGTTAAGTCGCGAAGGCATGGCCTTCAATGGAAATCTATACTTTCTTCCTGACGATGGGCCGGATTCCCACATTATGATTTTTACTTTAGATTGAAATACACAATGACGGAGTTTTCGGTAAAGATAAGATTGGATGGTACTCAAGGATGGGACGTTTAGGATTTCTTGACTATGCGATCATTGCTGCCTACATGCTTTTTGCTCTGGGCACGGGTATTTTCTTTTCCAAGAAGGCCTCGCAAAGTTCCGAGAATTATTTCCTCGGCGGCAGGTCTTTTCCGTGGTGGATGATTGCTGTCTCGATGGTCGCTACCAGTTTCGCATCGGATACGCCGCTGGCAGTGACGGAAATAACACGCACGGACGGACTTCAACGAATCTGGTGGGTCTTTGTCTCTGTGCTGGTGCTTATTGTCGGGATATTCCTCTTTTCAAGGCTCTGGCGGCGAGCAGCTATTATTACCGATGCCCAGTTCTACGAGTTACGCTATGAGGGCAAGTCTGCGGCATTTTTACGCGGATTCAGGGCGTTTTTCGCCGGCATCGTACAGAACCTGATAATTATTAGCTGGGTAATATTTGCAATGAGCAGCATTATTACGACCATGACGGATATACCTGTGTGGTTGGCTATTGGAATCTGTATGCTTGTAGCGCTGGTCTATGCGACATTCTCCGGTTTCTACGGGGTTGTCGTAACGGATTTTATTCAGTTCTTTATCGCAACTTTCAGCATGATAGCTCTTGCGGTGATCGCAGTGGTGAAGGTCGGAGGGCTTAGCCATGTATTGGATACCATCGCCGCCACCGAAGGTTACGGCCCTCGAACGCTTTCAATTTTTCCTGATTTCAAAAGCTTCGATCTCGACCTTGTAAAATTGCTGATATACTTCCTCGTACTATGGTGGATCGATGCCAGCGGCTATAATATGCAGCGTATGAGTGCCTGCAAGAATGAACGTGATGCGGTTCGGGCAACGATATTCTACGCGATTTTTCAGTGCTGCCGGCCGTGGATATGGGTGGTTGTCGCACTTGTGTCTATCGTGCTTTTTCCGACGCTGAGAGAACCTTATAATGATACACATGCATATCCCCTGGTAATGAAAGAATACCTGGGGCTTGGCCTTAGAGGTCTGCTTGTTACAGCCTTTCTCGCGGCTTTCATGTCAACGATCGATACGCATCTTAACTGGGGAGCATCTTACATCATGGTGGACGTGTACCAGCGTTTTATAAAGAAAGAAGCGACCCAGCGGCACTATATGATTGTGACAAAGATAGTCGTTGTCCTTATGATGGCCGCAGGTGTCGGCATCGCCTTATATATTGCCTGGCGAAAACTTACGGTTTCAGCGGTATGGGAATTTCTCGCCATCCTTATGGTCGGAGGAGGCATGATTAGCGTTGCCCGCTGGTTCTGGTGGCGAGTAAACGCATATACGGAGATCACAGGACTTTTTCTCGGCTTGGTACTTGGGCTTGCCAATCCATTCATTCCCGAAAGCGTTGTGCTGTTCGGATTCCCCTGGCCCCAGATGCCCTTTGAAATCAAGATAGCTATCTTGACGGGTATTGTTGTGCCTATCAGCATAATCGTAACGTTCCTCACGCCACCTGTGTCGACAGAAAAACTCGAAGAGTTCTATCGCAAGGTCCGGCCGGGCGGCTTCTGGGGTATTCTTAGCAGCGACATCAGAGAACTGCCCGGCAAAACATTGTCTCTGTCTACAATAATCGATGTCACGGGCGGAATCATGCTCTGTTACGGCATCTCCCTCGCTATCGGATATTCAATACTGTTGAAATTTGACAGGGCAGGAATTTGTTGCCTGTTGGCTGTCATAGGAGGATTCATTGTAGTAAGATGGTACAAAAAAGAAGTTAAGGTGCTGGCACAAAGTGGCACCTTCAGTGATAACTCAGAACACCAAGCTCAACAACAGGATTGATTCCGTGAGTATACCCGGCGAGTTCCATGAACACCTCACAAAATCTCTGTATCCTGTTTTAGCGTTCAGATCAAAGATACAGCTTTTTTAGTTGCTCTGTAATATACTCGAAGGCCTCATCGACATCGTCTATAATCTTGAAGAGTTTCAAGTCGAGCGGCCTGATGACGCCGTATTCCTGCAAGGCTTTAAAATTAACAACTTCGTTCCAGAACGTCCTGTCGAAGAGTACGATGGGGACTTGCTTTTGAATCTTCCTGGTTTGCAGTAAGGTAAGCATCTCAAAAACCTCGTCCATGGTGCCAAAGCCGCCCGGGAAACCGATCAGCGCTTTGGCATAGTACAGGAACCAGAACTTACGTATGAAGAAGTAATGAAAGTTAAAACGAAGCTCCGGCGAAATATGAGGATTCAGAAACTGTTCAAGAGGAAGAGTAATATTAAAGCCAATAGATTTTCCGCCGGCCAGTTTTGCACCTTTGTTGGCCGCTTCCATGATGCCGGAACCACCGCCGGAACACACATAAAACCGCTTGGCCGGCTCCTTAATCTTCTGCGACCAGGCAGTGATGCGTTTCGCGAGTTCGATACAGGATTCATGCGCATTGCTCACACGGATGGCTTTTTCAGGCACTACCGTACTATCCGGCTTTTGCTTTCTGAAAGTACGATTATCGACAGACATCGCCGAACCAAAGAAGACAATTGTGTTGCGAATGCCGTGCTTTCTCAAACGCTCTTCGGGTTCGATGAATTCCGCCAGAACTCGCAGAGGCCGAGCCGAGCGACCATGTAAGAATTCGATGTTGTCGTAAGCTTTTGTGACTTTCTTCTTTTTCGCCATAGTGTGTTCCTGATTGGTTCCTATTGAGGGCTGTTATGAAGCAGAGCATTGATTTTGGTTATCAAAATATCAACAGCCTCGGAATTCTTCCCCTCTCCGGAGATCAGGATGTCTGCATATTGCTTCGAAGGCTCAATAAACTCAAGATACATAGGTCG
>CBDVBU010000146.1:0-8261 GCA_965372295.1 uncultured Phycisphaerae bacterium | reverse complement strand
ACCGTTGACGGCAAATTGTTTACGTGCTACAAGTTCGCCGGCTCGCAGAAGTATCCGTATTTCTGGCCGGTCAACGGGCCGCTCTCCGGCAAGTCCATTACCACCGAGACATCCGAGCCGTATCCGCATCATCATTCGCTATTCTTCGGCTGCGACCGCGTCAACGGCGGCAACTACTGGCAGGACGTCAACAAACGAGGCCAGATTCTCTCACAAGGCCCGAAGATCGCCGAGTCCTCCCGGCAGCGAATCGTCCTTACCGATACGTGCCTCTGGAAACAGCCGGGCAAAGATCCCGTTATCGAAGACACGCGGCGAATCACGATCTGCGCTCCGAGCGAGACGCTGCGTATCATCGACTTTAAGATTACCATGACGCCGCTGGTCGATATCGAGATTCTTAAGACCAACCACTCGCTGTTCTCGGCGCGGGTCGTGCCGGAGTTGAGCGTCAAATCGGGCGGCACACTGATAAACGCCGAGGGTGATACCAGCGAGAAGGGCACGTTCGGCGACGCCTCGCCCTGGTGCGATTATTCCGGCACGCGGGCCGGGGGCATCGAAGGCATCGCCATCCTGCAGAATCCGGCCAACCGCTGGTATCCCAGCAAATGGTTCACCCGCGATTACGGCTTCTTCTCGCCCACGCCCATGTACTGGCTCGAAGGCGATAAGCTCAACCTGGCCAAAGGCAAAAAGCTCACCCTCGAATACCGCGTCGTCGTCCACGCAGGCGATGCCAAAACCGCAAACATCGCCGGGCTTTTCAACCGGTACGAACAAACGGCAAAATAGGAAACGGTCTTCAAAACACCGTCACACAACTTCACAAGCCCTCCTTCGAAAAAGAGAAACGCTTACATCATGTATGATCATATATGATTAACGGGACAATGCTCGTAGTCCTTTTGATTAGTCAAAAGGACTACGAGCATAGCAGGCTCAAACTTATTTGGGCGTGTTGTTTTTCAGCAGGGCGTTAATCTGGGTTTGTTTGCGGCTCTGAAACTCTTTTCCGACAGTTGTTGATGGCGTCTCTTTCCGATTCACCTTCGAATCCGGCGACGACTTCGCATGCATAGGAATGCTCGATTTCCAGGTCATCGAAGACGTTCTGATCGCCAAGAACATCCTGACAAATAACCTCAACAGACAGCGCCCCTGGCGGGCATATACAACACAAACACCATCTTGGTATTTTGAACAGGAATTACACAGTATGCATTGAATATCGGCCGGAGTCCACAAAAAAAACACATTTTTTAGAAAAGTCAGCAAAATACACCGTTTTCACCTGGAAAATACCCATTTATAGGACAAAGTCCGATGCAATCATCTTCGTTGCGTTGGAAATTGGCTTTGATTGGCTTTGTTTTTTCGGAGTCTCAAGGCGGTTTTATTTACATAATTCCTTTCTATATAGATAATAACGTTCATTTTGGTCTTTCGGAAATTGGCTTTGTTTTTTCAAATGCCACTCTGTAAATTGTGCTTTGAGATCTATCATCCCCACCCATTCATCTTGTTTATGATTCCCGGCCGAAGGCTGGCGATTGGCTTTGTTTGGCTTTGAATTGGCTTTGTTTTTTCTCCACCTCCAACCGCCAAAATTGCCATAAGCCATTGATATTACTAACTATGCGCCATTCTACTCCTTTGATAATTGGGTTTGTTTTTTCAAATGTAGGTCAAACTTTTCATTGCTTTCTCCTCTGATTAACCTGTTTTTTTTATTAACTGCTGATAAACGCTGATGAACACGGATTGAGATTAGCAATGAAGGCATGAATTTGCCCTTCGATTTTCGATATTGTCTCTGATTTAGATATTTGTATTTAGAATTTGGCTACTTTTAATCCGAGGCGAAAAGTAGCGCCTCTATAATTGGCCCAACCTGCGCGTTTGATACGAAAATCTACATAAATGTCGGCGATGTTTTCAACGTAAGTGCTTTATTGATATAGAATAAAAAAATATTTAACTTTTTTCATTTTTGTTTCCAACTACCATCGCTTTTGGTTGAATTTTCGGTACTTCCGTATAATGCGCAGATTCATTCGATGTTCGGGACGATCGAGACAACCCCAAGGAACCGATTTGTCCAGCCCACCTATGCATTATCCTGATGAAGCGAAAAAAAGACAAAAACTGCTTTTATAAAACTTTTATCTTGACAGACTTACGTCAATCAGGTACGATTCTAATGATATTTAGCTTCATGGAGGAGCGGTGAGGAAACATCTCTTGCAGGTATCGAGTTTCCCGCCATAAACAGCCGGTTATTTTCAGGGAAGTCGCACGCGCAAACACAGCCGGAAATACGGCTTATATGTGTGTTCACTAAAAGAGTGATTCGACTGTAAGATTCGGAGAGCGTTTTAGCGATTCTTCGTTAATTCCAGCCGGACGGGAAAGGAGCGAAATGATGAAAAGGGCGCTGGTTTTTATCACGATGGTAGGATTGGGTTTTCTGCTTTCCTGGGCGGTTTCCGTAGACAGTTCACAGCAACAAGCCGAATTGGAAAGCGTTAAGACCGAACTGCAGCAGCTCAAACCCGATATAGAAAAAACTGAGAGTGAAAGAAGCGCACTCGAGGTTAAAATAGCCCTCGCCGAACAAGATCGCAAGAAGTTGCAAGAGAAGGTCAAGGAACTTACCGGCTCTCGCGACGAGTTGCAGAAGCAGGTCGAAGAATTTACCTTCTCGCGCGAACAGTCACGGCAACAACTTACCGAAATTATAGAGGTGCGCGACAAGTTCAAGAAGCAGGTCGCCGAACTTACCGGTTCGCGCGACAAGCTGCAGGAGCAGCTCACGGAGCTTACTACTTCGCGGAACCAGTTGAGCAGGCAGGTCAATGAGCTTACCAGGTCCCGCAATGCGGCTGTTACCAAAGCACAGATAGCTCAGGAACGGGTCGAAATACTTTTGGCCCCGGTGGATGCCGAGACGAAGGGATTTCGCGAGCTGCAGAACCAGGATGTGCTTACTGTAACAAATCAAGCAAAAGAGGATACACAACCACCTATGATCGAAGTCAGCGAGAATCCCGATGTTCTTACTGATATCAGTTGGCCTCCTGTTATCCCCAGCCAGATCGTTGAGCGGCCCGCCTGTCACAGTTTTAATACAAGTCGTCCGCGGATTATGCCGGGACAAACATCAACTTTAAGCTGGCAGGTTTCGAATGCCCAGAGCATTCGCATAGAACCCGGCATAGGCCCGGTTAGTGCTTTGGGTTCGAGGGCCGTTAATCCATCTACGACGACTACATATACCTTAATTGCAGCGAATAAAGCGGGAGAAAGTAGAAAAACATGCAGGGTCGAAATCAGCGAGCGTATTACCATCTTTAGTTCCGATTCAATCCATCCTCGGATACTGCTCGAAGAATACAAAGCTTCCGACGACAGTAAAGTTTTGTCCGAGCAGAAACCTCAGGTAAGTGATCCGGACACAACGCTGGGAAAATTTCTTGGATACCGTGCTCGGCAAGACGAGACAGGTAAATTCGTATTCATCCCGGTTTACGAGAACAAGCATAAAGAATAGGCAGTTCAAAACCGCCCGCGGTGCATTATCAGGGAATTACTTGTTGAGTCCGCTGATAATTCCCTTCAAAGCATTTCTATAACAAAAGCTTGAAATCCCAGGACAGTTTCGATACTCTATTGTCAAGAAGTCTCGGCGGCGTAGCTGAGCGGAGTAAATGGGAAAACTTAGTGAAGGGAAAACGAAAGATGAAAAGCAAACTTCTAATTGCATGTCTAACCGTTTTGATCCTGTCGGGCCAAATTCTGATAGCCGGGGAGAAGCAGCATTCGGCCGTTGAGCCTGCTCATCGCCATAGCTGGTGGACTCTGCGTAACGACGCCGTAAACGAGCGGATCAAGCAGGGCAACGTCGATCTGCTCATGATTGGTGATTCGATTACGCATAGCTGGGAAGGCGGAGGAAAGAAGTTATGGGATAAATATTACGAGCCGCGGAACGCCGTCAATATGGGCTTCGGCGGAGACAGAACGCAGCACGTATTGTGGCGACTGGAACACGGCCACCTGGAAGGTATTACGCCCAAGCTGGCAGTTATTATGATCGGCACCAATAACTCCAACGGTAATGATAACACCGCCGAGGAAATCGCGGACGGTATTATCGCCATCTGCAAGAAGCTCCGCGCCGAATGCCCGAAAATGAAGATACTGATCCTGGCCGTTTTCCCGCGCGGACCGGAGCCTTCGGAACAGCGAGAAAAGAATGACAAGGCGTCGCTGCTGGCTTCGAAGATCGCCGACGGCAAGATGATTCACTACCTGGATATTAACGACAAATTCCTGACTAAAGACGGCTTTCTTTCAAAGAAGATAATGCCCGACTATCTGCACCCGAACGAAGCGGGTTATAAGATATGGGCCGAAGCCATCGAACCGAAGGTGGCCGAACTGATGGGCGGGAAGCCTAAAAAATAATCATAGACGCCTTGTTGATATTATTCCGGAAGTTATACTTAGCCTTATAGTTGAGCAGGGGCAAATGGAATATCCCGATTGGAGGTGCCGGAGATGGCCGCTATGTTTTTTCATGTTGAGCAGCGAAGGGCATGGGTCAGGACGAGTACGCACACGGTGGTCTATGATCGCGACCCGGACTACATGCGTTTTGCACGGGATCCGAGCGGTAAGGTAAAACGAATGCTGCGGATATGGCTCGCCGAGCGTAAAGCGGATAAACTATTGCTTCGTGCTTATCTGGGCACCGTCACCTTCTGCTTCATCAGGCCTTCTTTTAGAGATCTGTGCCGGCTTTTTCATCTCACGACCGCCGCGGCAAAAGCCGCCGGGCAGTCGGCCAAAGCACTCCGGCACGATTTAGCGGACCTGCTGCGTGAGTACATATCCGAAGAATACCAGGAGCCGGACCTCACATAGAGCATACCGTGGCACGGCCATCCTGGCCGTGTCTTCATGGGCTGGAAGCCCATGCCACTTCTCACACACGCCTTCAACAACACTCGTACGGACTGTCGTGGTAGATCGGCCTGTGCAGAGATTCGCCGCGTGCGACCCGCTGCTCTTCCCTTTGGAAAAGGGACGTGCACGTTTGGGCCGTCTCCTGCAGCTTCTGAGTTTCGGCATCGGTGATAGGCTTATAAGTTCGTCCTGCTTCAATCGCCAGATCGAGAAGGTCGAGGAACGAAGGCGGTATTCCCGCGACGACCTGCTTTTGAGACAAGGTGAATCGCATCGCGGCATTGGTATCGGCCTGGGTCTCGGTCGAGCGGTACCACCATTTTCGAGTCCGTTCGGCGCCCGGCGGCCAGGGGCCTTTCGACAACGGCTTGATTGCCAGCACTGCCGCCCCTTGCTCGCTTGCAAGATCGAGCACCGCCTTACCGAATCCTATCTTGAACATCTCGACGAAATTGATGGGGAACATGACCGTATCGAAGCGGAAGCCTCTCATGGCCTCGAGTGCTCCTTTGGTCGTGTGGGCGGAAAAACCGATGTAGCGGATTTTGCCCTGCTCTTTCGCTTTGAGAATGGTCTCCATCGCGCCGCCGGGGCCGAGCGCCTGTTTTACCTCTTCCGGCGTGCGAATGTGGTGCAGTTGATACAGATCGAAATGATCGGTCTTGAGCCTCTTCAGCGAGCGATCCAGCTCCTTCAGAGCGCCATCCTTGTCACGCATCTTCGTCTTACAGGCCAAAAAGATTTTGCTGCGGTCGATATATTGTAGTCCGATGCCCATCTTTTTCTCGCAATCACCGTCCTTACCGTACGCCGGTGCGACGTCGTAATAATTAACACCCCGCTCGAAGGCGTCGCGAATTCCCCCGTTACAGCGGTCCTGCTCGTAATGGGTAAGGGCCAATCCCGGAAAACCTACAATCGAGATTTTCTCGCCGGTCCGGCCGAGCACCCGCCTCGGCAGTCCGGCTACTTTTTCGACTTCTCTTTTTGAGGATGACTTGTCCGCACTTAAGGCCGGCTGCACACCAAGAGCCAAACCCCCGGTGACACCGCCTACGACTTTCAGGAATGACCTTCTCTCCATGATAAACTCCTTGTCTTTGGATATAAGTGTTTAGCCTTGCTTAGCCCAAATCGACCGTTCTTAAACCGAATACTCCAATTAGTCTCAACGTAACAACATGGCACAATTTGTCATTCCCGCGGAAGCGGGAATCCACTTTACTGCTACATTCCTGGATCCCTGCTTTCGCAGGGATGACAGAATGACACTGTCATCTTGAGTTACCTTATCCGGAAACATTCTTCGGCTCGAACAATCGCAGACTGTACGATTCCGGAAAAGCACCGAATCACAGACGCCATTATAAAAGGTTAATAAACGTTCTGTCAAGACAGGAAGCGATTGCTTTGGTTCCTGCTGCATAAGCTCCGGGTGCAGGTAGCTGTTACAAGACCGTGCTCTTTCGTTTGATTAAACCGGTAATTTCTTTTCCCATGGATTGGCTTTACGCGGCGTGTATCCGGGTCGGGCATCCTTTTCGGGCATGGTGTCCACGACGGCTTGAAATTTCTTGATCGCGGCACGCTCTTCGACTTCGCTCACCCTTCGACTTCGCTCAGGGTGAAGAGGGGCTTTCTTCATGCCGAGCGAAGACGAGACATCGGATTTCGTGCCGGCTATCAGGTTCTTCTGTTCTAAAGGATCCGATTGCAGGTCGTAAAGCTGCGTGATTTTTCGCTGCTCGCTCACCCATACTTTATACCGCTTGTCGCGAATGACCCGCTCGGTGTAATCGGCCTTGCCGCGCACTCCTTTCTTATCAAGCCTGGCCGCTCCGTGTCCAAGGGCCATAATCCACTTTCGATCGGAGTCTTTTGTTTTACCGAGCAGAAGCGGAGCAATAGAGACGCCGTCGATCTTCAGGTCCTTCGGGACCTCGGCGCCGCCCAGTTCTGCAAACGTCGGCAGCAGGTCCGTGAAGTCGGTCAGCGCATCGGTGACTACTCCCTGCGGCACAAGCCCGGGGCAATTGACGATGAACGGGGCACATACACCATTCTCGGTTTTCTTGGCTTTTCCACCGCGGATTTTTATGCCGTTAAGCGTTCCTGTGTGCCCGCCGCCGGAGCCGTTGTCCGTCGTGAAGATGATAATGGTACGGTCGCGGATTCGCAGCTCATCGAGAGTCTTGCAAAGCCTGCCCACAAGCAGGTCGGTATAACGGATCATGGCTTTAAATTTTTCATGCGAATTCTTGATGTCGGGCTCGTCCGGCGTTGTCGTTAAAGGGCCGTGGGTCAATACCATCGGGAAATAAAGCATCATTGGTTGATCTTTGTGCTCGGTGATGAACCGGATCAGGTGGTCAGTATAAATGTCCGGCCCGAATCTGCCGGCGTAGGTTTTACTGCCTTGCGGCGTATTGATATAAGCGTCCCAATACCGCTCCGCGCTGGCCTTATTGCCGGTCTCGTAGCCGGTCCACATGCACCAGCCGTCGAAGCCGTGCTTTTTCATCGCATCCGGTGTGACGCGAAAATCGTTTATCTGCCATTTGCCAACCGCCGCTGTTGCGTACCCGGCGGTTTTCAGGATGCGGGCAAACGTCATGTTCCGCCTCAGCTTAAAGTCGAAATATCCCACGCCCCATCGCGGCACGTCCCAGTGGTTGACCCATCCGGTACGCCATGGGTACTGCCCCGTAAGCAGCGTCGTCCTGCTCGGCGTGCACTGGGGCATGGAATAAGCATTCTCGAACCTCATGCCCGTTTTCGCCAGGGCATCGATATTCGGCGTTTCAATGTCCTCGGCGCCGTAGCAACTAATCCATTCCTTGCCGAGATCATCGACCATGATAAAAAGGATATTGGGGCGGTTCCGCTTTTCCGCGGCCTCTGAGATTTGCGGCAAGGTTAATCCGGCAACGGAAGCCCCCACCGCCGCCAAAAAGCTGCGTCGCGTCAGTTTGATATTATTGAGTTGTGTTGCATTCTTCATTTGTTTCGCAGTGGACATTTCATTCCTCCGGCATTTCCAATTCGGTTTGCCCGGCCAACTTGTCGATTTTTGTCCTTATTAATATATCAGATGTGTTCCATCCCGGCAACGGATTTGCGGCAGGGACGGAGAGCGTGAAATATCGTTATTTTTGTTCAAACAAACGCTTTCGATTTGTAGTATTAAAGAGCAAAGACTTTTGTTAAGAAATTCAGGGAGTCCGAGTATGAGACGTAGAGAATACTCCATTGTTTCACGATGGCTGCCGCTTGCACTTCTTTTTGTTGCC
>CBDVBU010000145.1:0-8301 GCA_965372295.1 uncultured Phycisphaerae bacterium | reverse complement strand
CATTGCACGCAAAGGCCGGGGCATTAACGAAAACTTCACCGTTCGGCGATTCGCCGGTAACGAGGGCGTCGAACGGATTTTCCCCCTGCACTCGCCTAACGTCATCGATATCAAGCCGATCCGAAGCGGCAAGACCAGGCGAGCCAAGCTCTATTACCTGCGTAAGCGGACCGGCAAGGCCGTCAAGCTCAAACAGCGGCATAGCGACCACACAATCTCAAGATAACGAGATCAAAACGAAATACGAGATACGAAATTTGCTGCCGAACAAACGCAGACTACTGGCGGATCGGGATTTGCTCGGCCGCTGGGGTGAGAAACGCTGCGAAAAATTCCTCAAACGCAAAGGTCTCAAAACACTCACTCGCAACTTTTCCTGCAAGACCGGCGAAATTGACCTGATTATGGTCGATAGCGACGGGACGCTTGTGTTTGTCGAAGTAAAGACCAGGGCGAACGAGGATTTCAGCCCGTCGGAGTCGGCTGTCACCAAAACCAAGAAAACCAGAATGCTCCGGACGACACGCTATTTTATTGCCACCAACGACATCGAGGACCGCCCTTATCGCTTCGACGTGGTAACAATCGTATTAGGTGAAAAAGGCCCCGCGCAGATAAGACATTACGAAAACGCTTTCGTGCCGTAGAAAATATGGAACTGATTGATACACATTGTCATTTGACGTTTGAGCAGTTGGCCGGTGATATCGAGGCCGTCGTAGACCGCAGCAGGGCCGCGGGCGTCGCCGTGTGGATAACCGTTGGGACCGACCCGCAGCAGAATCGAAAGGCCGTCGAGCTTGCGAACAGATTCGAGAACATGTACGCAGCGGTCGGGATTCATCCGCACGATGCCAAAGATGTCGCGGCCGGCACTATGAACGAACTTAAAGAGCTTGCCCAAAGCGAAAAAGTCGTCGCCATCGGCGAGACGGGGCTGGATTTTCATTACGACTTTTCGCCCCGTCAGGACCAGAGACGAGTCTTCGAGGCACAGTTGGAGATCGCCCGTCAGATGAATCTGCCGGTCATTATTCATTGCCGGGAGGCGTTCGACGAAACGATTGATATTTTGGAGCAATTCATCGGCTTGAAAGGACGACTCAGGGGCGTGGTTTTTCACTGCTTCAGCGGCTCGGCCGAGCAGGCGAAGATAGTCCTGGATCACGGTTTTTATATCTCCTTTACAGGCGTTGTGACTTTCAAAAACGCCGAGAAGACCCGGGAGGCCGCCAAAATCGTGCCGGCGGACAGGTTAATGCTCGAAACGGATTGCCCGTACATGTCGCCGGCCCCGATGCGAAAGCAGAAGATAAACGAGCCTGCCCTGATGATTCACACCGCGCGTTTTTTAGCCGAGCTAAAAGAAATGGACCCGGTCGATTTCGCCGAGGCCGTCACCGCCGCCAGTAAAAGCTTTTTCGACCTGCCATAAGGTTCATTACCTGCTGTCATATAGCGGCAGGAATTGCAAAAAGCACGACCTTAAACGCATTATAATAAATCTAAAGGTAGCCGGCTATTTGTCATCCTGAGCGGAGCGAAGGATCTGGGATGTGAATGAGCGTTAGAGATTCTTCACTACGCTGCGCTCCGTTCAGAATGACAACCTGTACACGAGAATTTATCATAATACGTATTAAACATACTCTTGACGGGCTTGAAAAACGCCTTGATTTTATAGCTTCTGGCCGATAGACTCAGCAGCCTTATGACGCTTGCTATCGAAACCAACAGACTGACGCGCTGCTTCGGCGATTTGCGTGCCGTGGACGGCCTCGATTTGCGTGTGGAAGCCGGCAAGTTTTACGGCTTTCTCGGCCCAAACGGCGCGGGCAAATCCACTACCATCAAAATGCTCACCGGCCTGCTCGCACCCACGAGCGGCTCGATGCGCATCCTGGGCGAGGACACGAGCGACGCCGAGAAGGCCAGGCAGGTCAAGCGGCGCGTCGGAGTTGTGCCGGAGGAGCTTGCCCTGTTCGATAATCTTACCGGCTCCGAATACCTGACCTTCATCGGACGCATGTATCAGATGCCGATGGCGACAGTACGAGAACGCTGCCGGGAGCTGCTGGCCATGATGAGCCTGGATAACGAAGAAAAGAAACTCACCCTCGAATATTCTCATGGTATGAAGAAGAAACTCACCATGGCCGCGGCGTTGATTCCGAACCCGGATTTGCTGTTTCTCGATGAGCCGTTCGAGGGCATCGATGCTGTCGCCTCGCGCGTGCTGCGGGACACACTGAAGCGCTGCGTGGCGCGCGGCGCGACCGTCTTCCTGACCTCGCACATTCTGGAGATTGTCGAAAGACTCTGCACGGATGTCGGGATCATCGCCGAGGGCAAACTCGTGCATCAATGCACGATGGACGAAATCCGCACCGGCGGCTCGCTGGAGGAACTGTTTCTGGAGGCCGTCGGCAGTGATCACGTCGAGAGGCAGAAGCTAAGCTGGCTGGAGGATTAGATGAACTGGAGCCAACTTCACACAATCATTTGGCTGCGCTGGCGCCTGACGCGAAATCAGTGGTCTCGCGGCGGACAATTGAATGCCGTGCTGACCATAATTGTCGCAATGATTGGGTTGGCTTTAGGGTTTGCAGGTGGCATTGCCGGCGTGCTGTTCGGTTTCTTTGTACTGGCCGAAAAGTCGCCTATGAAATTGCTTGTCGCAATGGACGTGTTCGCCGGATTGTTTCTGATGGCCTGGATGATCGGCCTGGTTTCGGAAATCCAGCGTTCGGAAACCATCGACATCGGCCGGATGCTGCATCTGCCGATTTCGCTGAAAGACATTTTCTTTGTGAACTATATTGCATCACATTTGACCTTAAGTGTCATTCTGTTTCTGCCCTGGATGTTGGGCCTTTGCGTGGGACTGAGCCTGGGCAGAGGTGGTTTCATGATCGGACTGGTGCCGCTGGTGCTCGGTTTTGTCTTCATGATCAGTGCATGGACGTATTGTCTGCGCGGGTGGCTGGTCACGCTGATGGTGAATAAGCGGCGCCGCCGCGCCATTATCGCCGGGGTCACCTTTGGATTCATCCTGCTCACCCAGGTCCCGTATCTGATCGGAAATCTCCGGCATGATCACAGACAGCGCAGTACCGAAACTACTCAAACGACGCCGATAGAGGAACAGACGCTGGCCCGTCCTGACAGCACGGACAAAAAGACGCTGCCCCGAGTGGTATTATTGGCACATCATTTCGTGCCCTTTTTATGGGTTGGAAACGGCGCGATGTCACTGGCTCAGGGAAATGTCTGGCCCGCGGTTTTGGGTACAGCCGGTGCATTCGGCATTGGTGCGTTGGGTTTGAGGCGTGCCTATCGATCAACCATTCGTTTCTACCAGGGGCAAACAGTCGTCAAGAGAACTAAACGAAAACCGAAAGCCGTGAAGCTCGCCGGTGACGGCAAGAACCTCATCGAGAGACAACTGCCCGGGCTTCCGGAAGAGGCCGCGGCCTCGGCGATGGCCTTCTTTCGCTGCCTGATGCGGGCGCCCGAAGTGAAAATGATGCTGGGGACGAATTTCATCATGCTTCTGATTTTCGGGACGATGATTTTCGTACGGCGTTCGGCGAACATTGGCGAAAATTCCAGGCCGTTCGTAGCCACTGGGGCTGTCGTGTTTATGTTCCTCGGTTTAAGCCAGCTCATGTACAACCTATTCGGCTACGACCGGGGCGGTTTTCGACAGCTCGTCCTGCTACCGACGCCGCGTAAACATATCCTGCTGGGAAAGAACCTTGCATTTCTACCAATCGCAGCGGGAATCGGAGCGATATTTCTCTTACTCGTCAAGATTGGTATGGGTGTCTCCTTCGTTATCGTTATCGCCGCCGGTCTGCAGTTGCTGGCGGCCTTTCTGCTGCTCAGTATGGTGGGCAATCTGATATCCGTGCTCGTTCCATACCGCGTTGCTCCCGGATCGCTCAAGCCGACAAAATCTTCCATGAAAACAACCATCCTGATTTTCCTGTCGCGCATGTTCTTTCCGATGGTCATGGCCCCGATATTTTTCCCGCCGGCGATGGGTCTGTTATGGTCCAGCGTCGGCTGGCTGCCAGCCGCACCGGTGAACCTTTTGTTCTCGGCGGTGCTATTGGCGCTGCTGGCTCTCTTTTACCGGCTCAGCCTAAGCCCTCTCGGCGAGCTACTGCAGCGCCGGGAAAAAGAAATCCTGGAAGTAGTCACCAAAGAAATTGAGTAAGCCAAAGCAATCCGATAGGATGAACTTTGGCTATTACCGACTGAAAAACGCTTACAATTCGATACCCTTTTCTCGATTTCCCCAATACATAAGTCTGATTTAACCAAGTGTCCATTTGTTTTGTAATGGCGTTTAATAGCATTAAAACGTGTTTTTTTGGGGCGACTTGACTTTTTAGCAAATTGTGCCTATATTATTGTAGTCCGGCTGTATAAAATACGCTGGATTTAGCCACCCCATTAATTCGGGGGGAGGTGCTTTTGATTGAGCAATTACGGGAAACTTCTCGTCAGGATTAAAAAGGACAGATCGCATACATGGCAGGGATGTTTGATAACAGCATGATTCTTCAAGTTCAGCAGGCCAATGATATCATTGATGTGATTGGCGAACACGTGAGCCTGAAGAAAAAGGGGCGTGAAATGGTGGGTTTGTGCCCCTTTCACGATGACCATAGTCCGAGCATGAACGTCAATCCTGTCAAACAAATCTTCAAATGCTTTGCCTGCGGGGCTGGCGGGGATGTCTTCAAATTCATTCAGATGCGCGAGAACCTGACTTTTCCGCAGGCAATCGAGAGATTAGCCGAACGCGCTGGCATAAGACTCGAAAAAAGGCAAATGCCAAGACGTCTGCCGAGCGGAGCCGACACAGGACAAAACGAACAGGTAGAGGACGTCGATCCCAACAGGCTGGCTAAGGCCAACGCATGGGCGGCTCAATATTTCCAGCAGAAACTCAACGATGATAAAATGGGCAAGTATGCCCGCGATTATCTCACCCAAAGGCAGATTAGCCCCGAAAGCGTGAAAAAATGGCAAATTGGTCTGGCGATCAACTCTCCGGATGGGTTGCTCAATGAGGCGAAGGCCAAAAATGCATCTTTGAAGCTGCTGGAGCAGGCAGGGCTGATCATGGGCCAGAATAAGGACAAGTTCGTCAACCGGCTGATGTTTACGATTACCGATGTAACCGGCCGGGTAATCGGCTTTGGCGGCAGGACGCTGGACGATAACGGCGCCAAGTACATAAATTCGCCGACAACGGTTCTCTTCGATAAGAGCAACTCGCTGTACGGGCTGGAGCAGGCCCGGCATGAAATTGTCTCAACGGGCACGGCGGTCGTTGTGGAAGGATATACCGACTGTATCATGGCTCACCAGTTCGGCTGCGGCAACGTAGTTGCAGCGCTGGGAACCAGTTTCACGGCGGGGCACGGACGCCTCTTAAGGCGGTACGCCAAGAAGGTCATCCTGATATTCGACAGCGACGTAGCGGGCATCGAGGCGGCCAACAGGGCGCTGGATGTCTGCCTGGCACAGCGGATCGATATCAAGCTGGCTTCGGTGCCGGAAGGCAAAGATCCGTGCGATTTTCTTTTAGCGGCCGGAAAAGAGGGCTTCGAGCGGCTCATCGCCGAGGCGGTTGACGTTTTCCAGTTCAAATGGGACAGGCTGAGGGAAAAGTTCGCTACCGATGATACGTTGGCGGGCAAAAAGTCGGCGGTTGATGAATACTTGCAGACCATCGCGACGGGTTTGCAGGCAGGCAAAATTCCGGATATCGACTTAGGGCTAAGGGTGAACCAGATTTCGAAGATTATCGGCCTTGACAGTAGGCAAATCAACGCCGAGCTGAATAATCGCCTCAGGCGTGCTCAGAGAGCCGCCAGATATGAGAGCCGGAGCGAAAATGTGCCCAGCGTCGATTACGGGCAGGGCCGTTTTGCCGCAGCTCAGCGAGAAGTGCTGGAAGTACTGCTGAATGAGCCGAGGCTGTACGAGACGGTGAAACAAAAA
Source organism: uncultured Phycisphaerae bacterium (assembly GCA_965372295.1). Lineage (GTDB taxonomy): Bacteria > Planctomycetota > Phycisphaerae > Sedimentisphaerales > Anaerobacaceae > JAFGPJ01. Next base: position 2,280 of record CBDVBU010000145.1, on the reverse strand, counting down.
ATTACAGCGGACGTATTTGATGTACCGATACTTGGGCAGGTGGCAGCAATCCTGTTTGAGACGCTGGATGGCGATATCAATGCTTCGCTGAAAGAGATTCTGGTTCGGACCGAGTCAGTGGAGCTTGGCAACTGTATCATGGAATTGGCGGCGGCCGGTCAGAAGAAGGGCAATTTCGAATCGAGCCTGGCCGGGGCGTTAGGGGCGATTGAGCAATATACGGCACAGAAACAAAATGGCCTGACCGAAAGTATCGAGGATCAAAGGGAGTTTCTAAGAAGATATTACGATAGCAGGGAAAAGACAAATCCGCATAACGTGGGAATGGTTTAGCGAACAACCGCGGGCGGGTGGCCGTAAAGGCAAATGGGGCGTTGAGATGTTTGCTATTATGCCCGGTTGAGAATAAATCGACTTTCCGTGGCGTGTGATTACGGATTGATTATATAAAATATAGACAAGGGTGCTAATTGTGGCAAAAAAACGAAAAAAGACACGCAAAAAAAAGACAGTTAAGAAAAAGATTGCTAAAAAAGAGGCGACGGAAGAAATCGTAGCTGAGAACGAATCGACAATCATCACTAAAAGCAAAGACGCCGAACAGCAGATAAAAATACTCATCAAAAAAGGCGAGAAAAAAGGATTCCTCACTTACGATGAGATGAACGATGATTTGCCGGAAGATGCTGTTAGTGCAGTTCGCCTGGATCAACTGCTGGCGACGCTGGATGAGAGGGGAATCAGCCTGGTCGATGAGGCCGATGCCGAATCGCGACAGGCTGCGAAAGCAGAAGATGATGAGTTTGAGCAAGCGGATGAATCCCTGGACGGTGAAGAAGACGGTAAAGATAAACAGATCAAAGATGAGGATGCACTGCTCGAAAAACAACTTGTCGGCGAAGATGTCGCTCGACGAATTGACGATCCCATCCGGATGTATTTGACTCAGATGGGCCAGATACCACTGCTGACGCGGAATTCTGAAATATCTTTAGCAAGAAAAATTGAACTGGCTCGAATGGCCTTTAGAAGAAAAATGCTGCAATGTGACTATTGCGCCAGAAACTCCCTGGATTTACTACAGCAAGTCCATAACGGCTCGGTGTCTTTTGATAGAACAATCAAAGTCGGCACGACACAAAACATGACCAAAAGCGTAATCAAAAAACGACTCCCCGAGAACATCAAAACAGTAGATGAGCTGCTTAAGATCAACCAAAGTCTATTTAAGCAAACTCTCACGAACCAAAACAAGAGTGAGAGCAAAGCGGCATTAAAACGATTACGCAGATCCAAGCGAAAAATCGCAACACTTCTCGAAGAGCTGAGTCTGCGAACCAGCAGAATTCAGCCGGTAAAAAATAAGCTCCACGGCATCTGCGATAAAATGCATCAATTAGAGCAGATGATTCAGGCAGGCCCCAACGGAGATATTACAGCCGAAGATATAGAAGCAATGGAGCAGGAGCTGAATGGTCTCCAGGAATTGGTGATGGAAACGCCGCAACAGCTCGCTAAAAGAATCTCCGTCCTGGAAAAAGTCTTCTCCCAATACGAGGAAACAAAGCGAACGCTCTCCAGCGCCAACCTGCGCCTCGTCGTCTCCATCGCCAAGAAATATCGCAACCGCGGCCTGAGCTTTCTCGACCTCATTCAGGAAGGCAACACCGGCCTGATGCGAGCCGTCGACAAATACGAGTACCGCCGGGGCTACAAGTTCAGCACATACGCCACCTGGTGGATTCGCCAGGCCATCACCCGCGCCATCGCCGACCACGCCCGAACGATTCGTATACCTGTCCACATGATCGAAACAATGAGCCGGCTGAGAACCGCCGGCAAAGTCCTGCATCAGAAATTAGGAAGAGAGGCGACCGTTGAGGAAATCGCCGAGGAAGCAGAGATGACCATTGAGGAGACCCGCCGGGTGCTAAAGATTTCCAAGCATCCGATCAGTCTCGACAGACCCATCGGAGAAAGCGAGGATAGCTACTTCGGCGACTTTATCGAAGATAACCAAATTGATTCTCCTGTCGCCTCCGCCACGCAGGAAATGCTCAAAGAAAGGATCGACGTGGTCCTGAAAACCCTTTCCTACCGCGAGCGTGAGATCATCAAGCTCCGCTACGGAATCGGCGACGGCTACACTTATACATTAGAAGAGGTTGGGCGAATTTTCAAAGTCACCCGCGAGCGTGTCCGCCAGGTCGAAGCCAAGGCCATCCGCAAGCTCCAGCACCCTGTCCGATCCCGAAAGCTCGAAGGTTTCATGGACCACAA
>CBDVBU010000144.1:0-8315 GCA_965372295.1 uncultured Phycisphaerae bacterium | reverse complement strand
GAATCAGGTTTAGAGCATGCCAGGGGGCTTATTCTGAATCCTCAGGATGTTAGTTCCGAGTATTGGGCGGGCGCTACATCTCAGCAACTGGTTGCAGGCAGTGGGAATTATTATGATCTGGTAGTCGTTTGTGACAATACGGACCCGACGGATCGCTGCAATTATATCATAGACTGTAATTCCTACCGGCTTCAAGGTGCAGATATTACTGGTCGAAGCAGTATAAGAGCAACATTAAGGCTTGATCCCTGCATAGCATATTGGGTCGGTTCGAGCACGACGGTTTCGCTGCCAGTTACAATCAATGGGGACGTCTATTGCGGCGACAATTTGACGAATAGTGGTTCTATCAACGGTGATGTGTTCGCAGCCGGCACGATAAGCGGAACGAACATTACCGGGCAGAAAAACGAATCGGTCGTCTCTGCCCCTGTAGCATGGCCGAACCTCGCAGTTGCCGACTTTGCACCAACGTATTATATAGGTTCAACATCTTATTCAGCACATCAGATTGCCGATGTTAATATCCCTAGTTCGACCGGAGTTTGGTACAGTACCGGCGACGTAAATATGCCTGGAGGTGTGACTATTAACGGGACACTTATCGTTGACGGTACACTGAGAGTAAGCGGGCTGAACAATGTAATAACCGCCGAGAAGAACTTTCCGGCTCTTTTGGTTACCGGAGAAGTGATAATGGAAGACAGTGCTTCTTTAGTAATTCAGGGCCTTGCACAAATCGAGCAGGGAGTATCAATCGATGCCGGGGCGGCAAGCGCAAACATTAACGTTACTGGAGGTCTGTTTATTGCCCTTGACGGCATAACTTCAAACCTGATTTCTGTAAATATCACGGCGGATCCGGCAATAGCGTCGATTGAAACCTGGCCGGCGGTTAACACAGCAAGAAGATGGAAACCGGTTGCCGGTGCGTTTTTTCGAAGTATCGAAAGAAAATAGAGACGGCTTATACGGTTTCTTAACAAGCCCAAAAGATGAGTTGCTTATCGGCCTTTAAGCGCAATAAAAAGAAAAAACTGGAATATGCTAAGAATGACAGCAACATATTGGAACGCGGCAAAACCTCGAAATAAGGGATGGTTATTGTCGTACTGTTTTAACGATTGTACCAATTCTATTGGTCTTGACTGTAGAAAGTATGAGAAATGACATTTATATCGTTTTCTTAGTGTCCAAAATACAGAATGTGTGAGGGAAAAACTTGTCTGTTATATAAGTTTTAAGAGATCAGATAAGACTAAGATGTATCGATCTGTGAAGTTGGTCGTTTAGTCGAGTAAAGATGCATCTTAAACAGGACGAAAAGATATCGGAGGAGGGTGATAATGTATCGGCACAAAATGAGGAGGTTGTTTAGAATGCCGCCTTTAACATATCAGACAGCGAGGCCGCATTGTCCCTGTATTCAGGAGGACATTATGTACGGATTACGAGGAAAAAGCAGTGGTTTCACTATAGTAGAGATAATAATAGTGGTTGTGATAATCGCAATAGCGGCACTGGCGGCGGTACCAATGATGAGTTCGGCAGCAAGTTTACAAATACGCTCTGCCGCGAATATGATCGCTGCCGATCTGGAGTACGCCAAAAGTATGGCAATCAGCAGAGGACAGAACTTCTCAGTGGAATTCGACAAGAATACAGAGCGCTACTGGATAGAAGATCAAGCCGGCAATATGATACTGCATCCTGTGAAGAAGGGATTCAATTACGAAATAGATTTTCAAAATAACGGTAATCTGAACCACGTCGATATCACTAATGTTGATTTTAACATGACATCGAGTATTCAATTCGATTGCCTGGGAAGTCCCAATAACGGAGGCACTGTTACCTTGCAGGCGGACGGGACTACCAAAACGATTACAGTAGAGCCTGTAACAGGATTTATCTCGATTCAGTAAAGAGGAAAAAAAGTAAATGGTATCCTGGGGTTTAAAAATTCGAGGTCAGCAGCCGATAGGGTTGGACATTGGTCATAATTCTATCAAGATGATTCAACTGTTGATCGATGATGAACAGATATCTGTTATTGCGGCGGATGAAACTCGTATTGATGCCGGCATAAACGGTGATGAGCAGTCGAGAAGAAGCTTTATTGTTTCGGCGATAAAACGAATGCTTGCAAATGGCGGCTTTCAGGGAAGAAACGTTGTGTCGTGTTTGCCAAGCGACAAATTAAGAATCACCAGCCTGCGATTAGCAGAAGCGGAAAGATATGACATCGAGCAAGCTTTGAGAAGAGAAGTTGCCCATCGGTTCGGGTTGGATCCCGATAAGGATTCGATGGATTATATGGTTGCCGGTAGTGTTCAACAGGGTGATGAAGTCAAGAATGAGTTGATTTTGTTCGCCACGGATAATGAAACGATAAAAAATCACATTGCAACTCTTGAAGAAGCCGAGCTAAGGCCGGTGGCGATAGATACGATTCCATGTGCGTTATTCAGGAGCTTTGAGAGATCATTAAGACGTCAGGAGGACAGGGATAGGACAGCGGTTTTTGTCGATGTCGGAAGCTGCTTTACAACCGTTGTGTTTGGCCGGGGAGGAGAAATTAGTTTTGTTAAACAGCTCTCGATTGGCGGGCAAAATTTTACGCAGGAAATCGCAGCGAAATTAGGTGTTAACGTCAGCGAGGCCGAGACGCTGCGAGAAGCACTTCGGGTGGATACGGACCTTTTTTCGCCGAAGTCAGACTTGGCGGAACAGACACCTGCTGAGAACCGGCATAATGTGGATTCATCAACCCGGCAAGTGATGGTTGACGCAGTAAGTGCGGTTGCTGAGGACCTTGCAAAAGAGGCGTCCCTGTGTTTTCGGTATTACACCGTAACATTCAGAGGCAAACGTGTTGAACGGGCAGTTTTTGCCGGGGGTGGGGCATACGAAGATATTTTACTTAATATCCTGAGGCGCAGATTAGCGGTAGAGATTGAAATAGCCCAGCCGTTAAGAGGTTTCGATTTAACAAGTGGAAGAATAAATGTGGATTTTAATAGTGATATGCGAGGTCTGTTTTGTGAGTGGGCGGTAGCTGTTGGGCTTGGTCTAAAAGGAATGGGATAGAATAACGAGCGTCAGGCGAGATACGAGTCACGAGAGAGTTATGAAAGAAATTGATTTTCTTCCAGAATGGTACAAAAGCGGCATACGGCGTCAGGTCAGTTATCGAACGCAATACATCGCAATAGGCGGTGTGTTTGTGGTGATGGTAGTGTGGAGTTTTATTACCACCCATTCGATTTCAAAAGCCCGGGCCCAGTTTGCTCAAATGGCTCCGAAGCAGACCCAGGCAGAAGGAGTTTCAGTTAAATTGGCTGAGCTTGAAAATGAAGTGAGAGAGTTAAGAAAAAATGCCGAATCTATAGAAGAAATTGATTCTAAAATTGATGTTGCAAGTGTTTTGGCGGAGATGAGTTTTTTAATCGATGAAAGGATAGTTCTTGGAAAGATGGAGTATGTCGCAGAAAAGTTCGTGGATGAGCAGGAGACTAAAACATCTCCAGGCGCCAGAGCGGTTGTCAGGGCGGTCCGTGCCGGCTCGAACGGTAAAAAAGAACTACCGCTCGGTAATGTGCGATTTAAAGTGGTGATAGCTGGTGTTGCAGCGGATGCAAGAGATGTGGCGGCTTTGATGTGTAAGTTGGAAGACTCTCCTTATTTTTGCCAGGTCGTTCTGTCGTATTCGCGAGGGGATGCAGAAATCGGTATAGAAAGAGCGTCTTCATTTCGCACGGAGACAAATGTTGCCGAAGGGATTGAAGAAAGTAGAGACCTCGTTCGCGAGTCCTGGATCCGAGGAAAGATTCAGGTAAATGAGTTTGAGATAAATTGCTATTTGGCAAATTATCGTGACCTGTAAATGATGAAGGGCGAAGATGTTTTTTAGGGAACGACAACAATTAACGATATGTGTTGTAGCTGGAGTGACTGTGTGCGTATTTATGCTGTTTTGGTATCTGCCTTTATGCAGGAAAATGAAGGTTGTTAATCAGGTCAAAACTGCACAGACACTTGCAATTGTCAAAGGTGCTGTGGATAGCAAACAACTGCCTCTGCTCAAGGAGCAATTGCTGAAGCTGCGGGCCAGGCTTGTTAAATATGAGGCCAACATACCCGAGCAAAACACCTTTGGCGGATTTTTAGGCAGCGTTACTGATTTGATGAATGAAAACAATATGAAAGAACAAGAGGTTACACCCGGTGAGGAAGTGAAAGCTGACCAGTTCAATTGTATTCCGGTTAGTATACGCTGTAAGGGTGAATTGGCGCAGATATTCAAGCTCTATCGCCAGTTGCAAAGATTGGACAGGTTAATTCGCATAGAGCAGGTCAAGTTATCGAATGACGGCGATTATAAGGGCCAGGTGAGTATGGATACGAAGGCAATTATATATTACAGAGCAAAAGTCGGGTAAGTATTAGAAGAAGGCAAAAGTCCAGATGAGACAGAAGGTGATAAATCGCGGCGGACGTGCTAACAGGCTTATTGGTCAATTGGCGGCTGAAAAGAAAAAGGCAGCAGCAGCATCATGTTTGATTGTAGTGATGGCCATTATGTGGGCCAAGGTGCTCACTAAGCAAGCGCCAGAGGCGGCTGTGGCGGCATTGACGACAGAACAATTGAACGAGGAAGGCTCGTCGGATCAGGAAATAAAAGTGTCGTTTATAGAATTGCCGCAGGTTGCAGGTCGTAACGATGTAATTACCAGGGACTTCTTTGCATCGGATGGCTGGCGGCACTTTGATGACGAACAAGAGCGAAACTTAGCTGTTATTGAAGAAGTAAATATCGTTTCGAAAAATGGTAATGAAGAAGTAATCAGAAAAGTTGCAGAGAAGCTGAAATTAGAAGCAATAGTAGTGTTGAGCAACAATCCCCGGGCTTTTATCAACGATAAGGTGGTATCAGTGGGGGAAAAAGTGCTCATCCGTGATGGAGTTGATACGTATGAATGTGAAGTGATTAAGATTGATATTGAAGAGAACAAGGTAGTGATAAAGTGTAGAGAGGCAGAAGTAACGTTGAAACTTACACAGATGTCAAAGATTGATAATTAATTATTGCATGTTGAAAGAGAAAAGGAGCCAAATTATGTATAGTGATAAAGTTACGAATAACAAGATGAAAATGTGGAAATACTTATTTGTGTGGAGCTTTGTGTTAGTCACACTGATGGCAACTACGGCCGCTGGGGCGAGTACGTCCTCCGGCAAGCCGGCCCAGATAATCGATAAATTCGAGGTCGAGGAGGAATTTGGTGTACGCAAGGCTCTGGCAATGTTGGCAAGTTTGTGTGATAAGAACATTGTGCCGTCACCAAATGTTGACGGTGTATTGGCGTTCAGGAGTCTTAAGAATATTACCTTCGAAGAGGCTATGGATGCTATTTTGGGCGAGAGCTTCAAATATGAACAAGTGGGCAAGCTGATCAAGGTATACACCAGGGATGAATACAAAAGGATCAAGGAAGATCCGGCGCGAATGACACACAAGGTATTTACGCTGTACTATATCACCGCACAAGAGGCACAGAACCTCATTACACCGCTGCTCAGCGGTAGCAGTGATGCTAAGATTCAGGTTACCAGCCCTGCAGAGCAGGGTATAGCCGGTGGCGGCTCAGCCAGTGGCGCCAGTGGAGGCAGTTCACTCGGTTCCGGAGGCAGTGGCGATACGTTGGCGATGCATGACACCATCGTGATCTATGACTATCCTGAGAATATCGAGGCGGTCGGGGAGGTATTGGCTACCCTTGATGTCAGGCCCAAACAGGTCCTGGTCGAGGCAATAATTCTAAGTGCGCTTTTGACCGAAGGAATGGAGCTTGGGGTAGACTGGAATCTCGCGGCCGGTGTTCACCTGGAGGGCAGCAGTGAGACGGGGGATGTCTCTACCATAGGCGGCGGGACAGAAAGAGGCTCGGCTGCAACAACTCCTATCTCAGCGATAAGCGGCCTGCCAGGAACGCCCTGGGAAACTGCCGGCTTTGCCGCTGTGGGCGGCCCGGGCCTGAGGCTCGGAATCACTACAGGCGATGTCAGGATGTTCATAACCGCATTGGAGGAAGTAACGGACACTACAGTGCTTGCTACTCCCAAGATTATGACTGTAAACAAGCAGGAAGGCTCGGTGCTGATCGGAACCAGGCTCGGCTACCGGAGCAGCACTACCATTGGTCAGGGGGGAATCGCTACAGAGGGTGAGGTCAAATTCCTCGATACGGGTACAACCCTGAGCTTCCGCCCCTATATCGGCGATGATGGTTATATCCGAATGGATATTTATCCCAAGGACAGTACGGCTGTACTCAACATTGATGGTGTTCCGACCGAGAACGTAACCCAGTGCCAAACCAATATCATCGTCAAAGACGGCGAGACAATCGTCATCGGCGGTCTGTTCAGGAACACAATAGTCACATCGCGTAATCAGGTCCCCCTGCTGGGTGATTTGCCCGTTATCGGCGGTCTGTTCAGAGGCACTTCCGATACCGCACAACGTGAGGAAGTGATCATTCTACTGACCACTCACATTATAGGCGAGCCCGGTGAAACTGAGGGACATGAGAGTGCCGAAGATGTACGTCGTAAAACCGAAGGCGCAAAGGATGAGCTGCAGAGCATAGGCAGAACCAGAATGGCTGAGGAAGCCTACGGAAAAGCTGCAAGATGTTACATCGAGGGTAATATCGAAGGTGCCAGGCAACAGTTGAAGATTTCGCTCAAACTTCGCCCGGCGTACCTCGAAGCGCTACGGCTGAAGGACAGAATTGATGCCGAGAAGAACGAAGACATGGTTATAGAAAGTGCCGAAAGCAACGACGATCCTTCATGGTCGAAGAAATAACCATTGTCGGGAAGGTGAACCGCGATTTGAAGTTTGAAGAAGGATGGAGTTGTTGTTTTGAGACTTGGAAGAAGCTTATATTTGATCGTCACGTTGGTAGTGGCGTGCTGTATGTTCATAGCGACCCTTGCCGTGGGGCAGAATTCTGGCACGGAAGAGGGTTGGCTTCATGCCGGCAATATCCAGCTTATATACGTTGTGCCGGTATGTAGCGTTTTCGTGGCTGTGGGCGTGATTTTGCTTGGCTGGTCCTGGCTAAGACTGGCCGGGGCGGTCACGTCCATAGCCATGTTTATTAAGGACGACAAAACAAATGCTGTCAGCAGGGAGAAAGGCTTCTTCGCTTACCTCAGAAAATCAAAAGTAGACGAGTTGTGCAAAGCTATTAATGAGCATTTCAACGATAGTGCCGCTCGTACTGCCGAGTACGAGAAGCAAATCAAGGATTTTCAGATTCAGATTCAATTATCTCACAAAAGGGAAAATAACGCCGAGGCGATTATATACAGTATTCGTGATGCTGTCATCGTTGTTGATGAATATGACAGGCTTTTAATGGCGAACGAAGCGGTAGGTCGGCTTTTTAAGTTTGATTTTAAGAACTCGCAGCATCGGCCTCTCAACGAACTTATCGGTGCAGACCACGGTGAATTTGCAGATTTTTTAAGTCACAGCAGAAAAAGTAAAGGCCAGGCAACCAAGCGGGAGATTGAATTTATAGAAGATGGAGATCGGAAAACTTTCGACTGCATTGTTTCGTGTGTTTATGACCAGGGCAGGCAGGTTTGCGGGATTGTGGCGGTTCTGCACGATGTTACGCGTGAGAAACAAATTCAGCAGATGAAAAATGATTTTGTGAGTCATGTATCGCACGAGCTGAAAACACCTCTTGCTTCTATCACAGCCTATTCGGAAATGCTTGTTGATGGTGAAGCGAATGACGAGGAAACAAGGCAAGAATTTTATTCAGTGATTCAGAATCAAGCCAAGCGGTTGAGCCGGCTGATCGAAGACATACTGAATACTTCGCGTATTGAATCGGGCCTGATAAAAGTGAACAAGGAGCCGGTTAGCCTGGCAATGCTCATAGAAGATCAGTTGCAGATGATAAAAAGCTGCGCTGAAGAAAAGAATATCGAGATCGTTGGGCAAAAGCCGATCGTATTCGACCAGGTGTATGTAGACAGGGACATGATGTCTCAGGTAATTATTAATCTGCTGAGTAATGCTGTCAAATATACACGGTCAGGGGGGACAGTTAGGATTGCAACTGAAGTTGACGAGGTTGCATCTCTGGCGCGGGTAATTGTCACTGATACGGGGGTAGGAATCCCGGATGATGAAATAGAATATGTATTTGACAAATTTTACAGGGTTGGCGCAAATAAAAAGCAGGCAAAAGGGACAGGCCTGGGTCTGAATCTTGTAAAACAAATGGTGG